>JADJFV010000014.1 GCA_016708435.1 Leptospiraceae bacterium
CAAATAAAAATTACAAGAAACAAGTCTTAGACTTGCTCTACCTCCGGCTAAGCTGCGTGTATTCTTTGAAAGAACTCAAGTTAGAATACAAGAAAATATAAGATAAATAGGGACTCGCTATTTTTAGTTGAGATTTAGAATAAAGCTGAAAATTAATTTGCAAAAAGTTATTTCGAATTGTTATACCCTACATGGGCTCAAAATGGGAATTACAGTTCTAATCTTACTTATTTTCTCTTTCTGTTTAAAAGCAAAAAAGTCTCCTTTTGACGTAAGCTCCTGGCAACAGGTACAACAACCGCATTAGTCAGTGGAGTAAGAATTTCAACCGTTGAAGTGGAACTAATTCCACTTCAACCACAACGCCCATAACAAACACCCCACAACGGCCACAATTCCTGCTCCCCGATAATCTTGCCCACAGTAACAGCCCCTTCAATCAAAGCTCATTCCCGGAAACACAACAGTCATTAGCCCCACTATCACAGGCACCGTTTCCTCTTGGACTATTTCTCCTTCTACTCTACCACCGGAGTAACCAGTCGATGCAACAACGGGGGTAATTACCTGTTCACTGCCAGTCGGGCGCCCTTCCACTTACGAACTTTACAGTGACTGCCTAATCCTGGCGGCAACACTACGTTTACCGTTCCTCTGCAGGTTTTGGGGGGACGGGGGAAAATGTTTGGACGGTGATTAGTGGGGTGAAGTGGACAAGATGTGGGCGTAAATGCAGGAAGCTTTAGTAGATAATACTTCCATTAGCTCAAGTCTTTTCCTATCCGGAAATGTAATGGGTAATATGGACGGAGTTACAAGTCCTGCCTCCTGCAAATCAGGCTTTGTTTATTAGTAAGTATAGTTTGGATGGAACTCGATCATGGACTCAAATGTTAGGAGTTGCAGGTGCGGACACGATCCTGCAAGGGAACTAGAATTGGATGCTAGTGGCAATGTTTATTTATCAGGCTATACAATAGGGTAATCTAGATGGAAATACTGTAGGCTCTGCAAATTTATTTGTGAGTAAATACAATACAAATAACAAAGCAATGGACTAAGCTAAGAGGAGGGATGCATCTACGTTTGGCAATGCAATAGCTGTTGATGGATCAATAGCGAAACTCTTGTGTAACGAGTTATAAGAATGGACCTAGTCTAGATTCATTTTAGCCATCCGAACGGCGGCAATTTTTATTCATTGTCAAGCATATACAAATGGGATCTGGCCGGGTTTTTTTTTAACAGATGGATTAGCCAAACCCGGAGGTGATGGTATAGAAGGTTATGGAATAGCTATCTCGCCTAACGGTAATATTATCGTAGCAGGAATGACTAAGATTACAACTAGATGTGGAACAACAAATGCTATAGCAAGTTAGCCATTTTTATTTTTAATTCAAGCATGTCTTATTCAACTTGTGGAAGTGTAAACAGTGGAGCTGGGTTTGGAATAGCATTGATTCATCTAACAATATTTATGTACAGGTTATTTTACTTCATTCTGCATTTGACTTGGAATCTCCAAAAATTCCTCTGGTTCAAACAATGATGCCTACTTAATTAAATTCATTCCCCTTCTGGAATCAGGCAATGGACTAAAGTCTATGGAGTAGCTGGTGCAACGAATACAAAGGTGTGCAATCACACTTTCAGGATCCAATATTTATATTACGGGTGAAACAAGTGGCAATTTAAATGGAGAAGAACCCTGAATGGCACACAAGATATGTTTATTATGAAATACGATTTACTTTCTGATACAGTAAAATGGACAAGCTAATTGGTGCTGCTGGTGCTGCAACGGTTGGTCAAGGAGTCACATTTGATTCTAACAATACAATGTATGGAGCCGGAACAACCACCGGAGACTTAGGTGGAACAACCAATCCAACCAAACCAAAACAATCCTTATTCATCACTCGATTTGTTCAATAAAATCTAAAGTCTACGAATAAATAATATCTAACTAAACTTTCAAGAATCCCCTTTGCATTGCAAAAAACATCATTGATCTTTTTTAAAACATCACTGATCATTTCTGAAATATCACTGATCTTTTCCATAATTTCACTTATCTTTTTTTAAACTAAGAGCCTTTACTTTCTTAAACGCCAGAATTTTCCTATCGGGGTAACAAGCGTTGCCCTTTCGGAAATGCAGTGGCTACAATCCATCTATCAGCAGGGTCTTTGTGATCCCATTTTAGGTTTTATGCGATATTCGAAATCTTAGAAGAGATAGGAATTTCCTTAAATCCTGATTCAGCAATTGCGCTATCACACCATTGAATCGGCGGGAGGCTAAGAGTAATATGCCCGTGTTTAGCAAGCATAAATATTTCCCAAGAGGTGATGGTGGATAACAAAACTTCTTTTGCATTTTCGATAGCGACTTTAATACGCGTAGGCATTTTACTACCGTTCATATAATAAATAAAAATATGAGTATCAAGTATTAGTTTCAAAGGTTTTCCATTGATCAGAAAAAGAGATTTCTTCCAATTTATTACTATGAATCTTGACACTGCCCTTAAGGCTTAATTGTTTTGTCTTTTCCAAAGAGAAACTGGAACTAAATAAGCAATTGGTTTATTTCCGCTTATGAACAAGTATTGGTTTAGAAAATCTCTCTTGTCATCAAGTAAACGTAAACAGTTTTGTTTGAATTCAGTAATCGTATAATCTTCCATATGTCTATTATAAGTGGTCATTTCAAAAAGTAAACATTTTTTTACTTTCAATCTGCAACGTTATCATTCTTCGTAGCGCATGGTTTGAAGCATCAACAAAATACAAACGAGTTCCGTCTGATGTTATTCCACCTAGATTTCCAAGAAGTGCAGATGCTCCTGTTCCGTCCTGGTAGCCATTAGCCCTGCAATGGTAACTACATCGAAACTAGAAATTTTTACTCTGCGAATTTTTTGTCCTGTGTATTCTGTTATGAATAGATTCTCCGTCTGTTTTTCGATTCCGTGCGGTTCATTGAATTCTGCCACAAGTCCAATTCCATCTGTTGAGGCTGCTACTCCACTTCCTGCGATTGTTGTCACTGCAAAGGAGCGCTCATACTAATCTTACGCAATGTATTACTTCCCACATTCTACAACATATAAATAATTTCCAACGGATACAGAAATCACAGGGTCTATTGAGACTTGCCGTTATACCGTTAGTGCTATCTACAGCAGCGGTAGTTCCGTCTCCCTACATTAAGTTACAACTCCAGAAGAAATGAGATACCTTTTAATCTTATTATTATTTCTATCACTAATATATAAAGATAATTTCCATCTGTAGTAATTCCATTTGGGAAATTAATTCTAGCAACACTTCCAACTCCAATTGCATCTCCTGAGGCTCCTCCTAGTCCAATTAATGTAGTTACCGCCGTGGAGCTAATATCGACTTTGCGAATCATATTGTTTGCTCTATCGCATACAAATAAACTGGTTCCATCAGTTGAAATTTGAATCGGAAAATTAAATCTTGCCGCACTTCCTGTTCCGTCTAACGTTCCCGAAGAGTCCCGCACAGTCCTGCTACCGTGGTTACATTTCCTGTCGCAATTTCATACTTTCGAATGCAGTGATTGCTAGAGTCGGCGATAAATAAATCTTTTCCATTCGAAGTCACTCCGAGAGGAAAGTTAAATCTAGCAGTTCCCCCTACAGCGTCTACATAGCCGGAATTCGAAGTTGTCGGAAGCGAACCAGCTACAGTCGTTACGCTTGCTGCGTTAGCCGCAATCGTAAAGGTGGAAAGAGTAGAAAGGACTTTTCCACCTACTAGATACCCGCCAACACAATTCACTGTAAAACTTACATCCGCTGTTAATGTTCCCGAAAGGGTTCCTCCGTAAAGAGCACACGGGCTTTACCTGTTGGTTGAGATTTGAAGCTCAGCGCAAAATTCGTATTACTCGGTAATATTGCCTATCTTTGTATTATTGTCGAATGTCTTAAAGGAATTTCCACTCGTATCATATACATCTCCAGGAGTATCAGAAGCAGTTAGACCGGTTACATTGACAACTCCGCACTTCCTAAAATACTATAACCCAAATTTGTCAAAGTCACAGTGTATTCCCTCTAGACCCATCTTCTGCTACCAGTGAATAGGTAACTGGATTTTGTAAAATCATTAGTCAATTTCCATTGCTTTGTAAAACTCATTCGCATAAATAGAATTAGCCGTCAATGTCTAAAGTTGCTACTAAATTAGTGAGAGATATACTGGAAGGTAAAACAGCCGTTATACTCAGATCCAGAAATCGTAGCAGTAACAGGTGGAGAAATTTTAAGAAACTGAAAACTCTTTAGATCTTTCGAACTAGAAAGCACAGGAGTTGGGATTGGTGTTATGAAACGGTAGAGGCGTTGTTAGGCAAAGAGAAAAGCGATTTTAATTTTGGACTTTTATCCAAACAAGCCAACCCGAATGCTAGTAGTAATAAAGAAAGAAAGACTTTCATAGTATATCAGACTTCCAAATTAAAAGATATCTTTTCTTCCTTATAGGTTAAACGCTTTAAAAATCGATGTCAAGCAAAACTATTAATAAATAGCACTTAAAAAAAATTACAAAAAAGATTTTTTGACAGAAAACTAAGCTAGACAAAGATACAAACAATTTTAATCCTTTCGTTGAGTCTAATTATCATAACTCTTCTTTCCAATTCGGCTCCCTCAATGCAGAATCCTTTGTAAATTTAAAACGAAATCTAGGCAGTGACTTTATCATTAAAGGATTTTTTCTAGGTTCTGAGCCAGTTGGATTTAGCTCTTCGTTTATTTTTAATTCTATTTTGGATGCCAACTATGTAGGCATTCACTATGAGTTAAATCAAGAGTATGCGATCTACCAGAGAATGCGTTACGATTATATCGAACCCGCCATCAAAAGAAACTGCGGCGAATTGCGATTTGGCAGAACTGCCAAAGAAAACCATTTAAGGATAAATACAAGTATCCGTTCCATTTCTACACTCTTCCCAAATCGTTTGACGAATACGAAATCCAAGCCATCCCCACTACTTACATTCTAAATTCCAAGAATGAAATTCTTTATAGTAAGATGGGAGACATAGTCTGGAGTAAAATTAAATATTAAAAATTACTCTAAATGATGCAGGGTTCGTAAATAACATTGAATTTATTGGGCTTTTTCTCAGTGATCTTTGTGAACTCTCTTAAAAGTTCGATTTTTGCTATCCTAAAATTTGGATTCTTGTGAATTGGATTCATGCACTATTTATTTTTATTTTTTCTATTCGCTCTTTCCTTATTCGCAGATCCAATGAAAAAAGGATATATTTCTAAAACCTATTCGTCTACAGACGGACTGGCTAATAATATCGTTAGTTCCATAGATCAAGACAAGAATGGATTCTTATGGATTGAACCTACGGCGGAATCAGTCCTATGATGGTCGTGAATTCAGAACCTATACTATGAAAGATGGATTATCCTTTGACGCTGTCGCACTGTTTTTTTGCAGACAAAGACAACGATGATGTCTGGGTGGGAACAGAACTCGGACTTACCATTATAAGAAATGGAAAAATTTCTTCCGATCAAAATGAATTCCCATTCTTAAAAGATCTTGAAAATAAAGACATAAGAGCTATTGCCAAAATTGATAAGAATAATTTTCTAATCGGAACCACAGATGGACTCTTCCGAATCAAAGAAAAAGAAATAAGAGGAATTGAAATAACAAAAAAAGACAACAAGTCAATACCAATCCATATACAAGGCAAGCAATGAATCTATCTGGGTTGGAACTAAGAAAGAAGGTCTATTTATCGTTTTGCTAAAAGAAGAGAAATATAAATTAATTTCTGAAAAAGAAGATATAATTGGAATCAATGAAGAAATTGAATCCGAATCAAACGAAAATAGAATTATTGTTTCGTATAGAAATCGCGGATTATACCATTATTCCCCTATTGGAGAAAAGGAAGAAGGAGAAATTTATCGTCCTTATGATAAACTCAATCCTGCACATCGATATTTAATTTGCGAGAATAGGAATAGTGGCGCAAAAGAATTATCCTTTCTTTCCCAATTAGAAAATCCATTCTTAAAGAAGACAAGCATTATACTCAGGGAATATCAAAATGTAAATTCCTGTTTTATTGATAAAGAAAATACGATTTGGGTTGAAACCTATGGCTCCGGCTTAAAAAAATACTATCATAATAAAATCACAAAGTTTTCCGAGATAAAGCAGGGCTTAAATGATCCGAATATACGCTTTATTATAAAGGACTCTAAAAATAGAATTTGGCTTGGAACACAAACAAATGTTACAAAGTTTGAGAATGGTAAATTTACATCCATACTAGAGGCTACGAACCATAAGTCGCTAATTAAAATCAGAGCAATAGTAGAAGATGACTACGGAAGGATTTGGTTTGGGTCAGAAAGTGGTTTATTTTATTTACAGGGGAATTCAATCTATCAATACGAAATTTTTACGAAAGAACTCGAAAAGCCAATTAAAGCCGTATATTCAATGGATAAATTTAAAGACGCGCTGTATGTTTCGGAAGGGAAAAAAATTAGAAGAATCAATTTACTCAATATAAATGAGCAAACCAGAATTGATTACAATGACGAAAAAACACGAGAAGTATTTTGGAGAATCGTTCAAAGCTTAGATGAAAAAAATCTTTATCTACAAAGCTCAGAGCGAATCTTAAAACTAAATAAGGATAATAATAAATTTATTACTCTGTTTAAGAAAGATAGATACATAAAAGATAATAATAAATTAAACAAGATTCAGGTATTTCTTCCTATTTCCGAAAAACATTTCCTCATTGGAGATGATAAACTTGTAATCGACAAAGACGATGTTATTACATTTGTGCTCACCAAGGAAAATGAGCTACCGGACGGGCAAATTGTGAGTATCCTTCCTTATAGGAATGCAAAAAATAAGAAAGAACCCGAAGGTTATTGGATTGGAACTAGCAAAGGATTAGTTCACTACATAGAAGGAAAGAAAGCTGTTCTATACAACAAGAATGATGGGCTAGCTGGAGATTTTTGCAATTTTAATTCCAGTGCGGCTGATGAAGATTATGCGTATATAGGAACGAGCGAAGGACTTTCGATTGTCCCGCACAATACTGAAATTAAAAATGATAAAATACCAAATGTTTATTTTACTAAAATAAAAATCAATAAAGAAGCTCCTAGTTATGATTTCCCAAAAAATGAATTAGAGCACCACCAGAACACAATTCAATTAGATGCAGCCTCGTTAAGTCTAGTCACTTTCGGAGAACAATGAATATGAGTTTGTTCACGTTCAAAATGGAATAGAACAAAATCCTTCTTCCATACAAAGTAGTGGAACCAAAACCTATTACAACCTTCCCCACGGGACACATATTTTTAAAGTTAGAGGGGCAAACAACGATAAGCTCAAGAACGAAGCCTTTCACGAAATTAATATTAGAATCGCCCCACCCTTTTATTTTGATTGGCGCTTCATGACTCCCCTGACTCTACTTGCGTTTGGTTTAATGTATGGTGTCTATACCCTTCGAGTCTATCAGATAAAACAAGAAAACCTAAAACTAGAAGCACTCGTTCAAATCAGAACCAAAGAACTCTTTGCAGAGAAAGAAACATCCGAGCGGCTACTTTTAAATATCCTCCCTAAGAATATAGCAGAGCGTTTGAAAAATGGAGAATCAAATATCGCTGACTCATTCGCACAGGTCACTGTATTATTTGCTGACATTGTTGGATTTACAAAGCTTTCTCAGACTGTAAATCCTGGGGCTAGTCTCTAAGTTAAACGATTTATTCAGTCGCTTTGATAAAATCTCAGTTGATTTAAAAGTAGAAAAAATCAAAACAATTGGAGACTGCTATATGGTAGTTGCTGGCTTACCAGAAATCACTACGGATCATGCTTCCATCATGATCGAAGTCGCAAAACAAATGTTATCCGCTATCGACGATTTTAATAAAATGTATCAGACAACTCTTGCGATTCCATTGGAATAAATACAGGCGAAGTAGTTGCAGGCGTTATCGGAACCCATAAATTCATTTATGATCTCTGGGGCGACTCTGTAAACACTGCCAGTCGTATGGAATCACACGGCGTTCCCAGGAAGAATCCATGTAACAGAAAGCACTTACAACTTAGTGAAAGACAAATACCAATTTGAATCAAGAGGAGTCATGGAAATCAAAGGCAAAGGAAACATGGAGACTTATTTACTTTGCGACTAACAGCTGAAAATCCCCCTTGATCCCCCTTTGCGAAAGGGGGTTTCGGAGTAGTGCATATTTTTACAAATAAGCACCACTTAGAACAAAACCCCCTTTTTTAAAGGGGGACAAAGGGGGATTTGAATAACTAAAAGACCTCCTTCCCAAACTATCACACTTCCTGCATATTGAGATGTTCTAGAAGTATCACCATTGCCTGTAAATATATAGACAAACACTTGCTGGATTGCCCGTTTTACGAGAACGGCTAATGCTAATATGTCGCCTACTACTCCGGCAACGTTTCCTAAAAATATTTTTATTAATGTTATCATAAATATAAATTCCTTAAATGCTACTTGCATTTGATTTATTTGCCACCCTGAGGCTCTCGAATGGGTGACTTATTCGTTTAGAGTCATGGATTCGAGAGCCTCACCATGACATTCTTTTTGTTGCGGTATATTCCTATATTCCCCCTTTCCCAATGAGCAAGGGGTTTCTTTCCATTATGCGCGTTAAGCAAGAATAGATGCATTTCAGTTAAAATAATCTTCGTATGCGGCTAATCGAAAATCAACTGAAATTATTCTTTATCAAATATTTTTTTCCAATAATTACACAGTTCGACAGTTTCGTGGCTCTAATGCGTAATTAAGGCATATTTGCCTTGTAGCACAATTTTCCTTCGACAAGCTCAGGATGACAATGAGGCTAACACTGCTTATACGCTTTGTATAAGCTGCGTATAAGATGACGTTTTATCAAACATAGGGTAGCGATAGGTTCAAACATAGACTCACTATAGGTTCCCTATGCCCCTCTAACCCATATTTGAAATATTAGGAACCCATTCCTACCCTATGTTATGTGCATCGTCTTCTTATACAAAGGTAAAAGGAAACACTTACTTGATAGATTAAATTGGTATAGACGGGAACAGTCATTTGAAATTTTAACAATGTTTAGAAGTCATTGAGATTCAAAACAAAATCGTATTTGCTAAGGAGGACAATGGTTTTTTGAAGCAAAACTTGATAATCTTGACAAATAAAACCTAGTAAATAATCTTAATTTGTCTGGCTGTGCCATTAAAATGAATGAATGGTTTCAATTTAGATTTGGTTTGGTGTTAAAAATGGATTTTCCGGAAATTATAGATAATAAAAATCAAGAAAGAAAATTCGATTATGTTCTGAATCATTTTGTTTTTCAATCGGCGGATCTGATTAGTATTGCTGTTGGATATTTTTATTTCAGTGGATTCCAGCAAATCGCAGATGCTCTAAGTAAAAATGAAAAATTAAATGCAGAAAATTCTTCTACGAAAATTAGATTTATCATTAGTCCCAAGACAGATCGGCTAACGGCTAATATTCTACAAAAAGGAATTCAATTCGAAGAAATTGAAAAATCTGCTATTGCTGAATTCGAACAAGATTTATCTTTTGCAAATCCTTCTTGGGCTGAATATTTAATCGAACTGTTGCAGAAAAAAGTTTTAGAGGTTAAAATTTATACCAAAGATTTTTTTCATGCCAAGGCTTATCTTGCTTCTATTCCTTTGAGTGCCTCAATTAATAGCTATGTTTCGATTGTAGGCTTTTCTAATTTTAGTGTATCGGGGCTAACAGATAACAGTGAGTTAAATCTTGGAAATCGAAACGACCATGTATACAAAGAACTTTTAAAATGGTATGATGATCTATGGGAGAATCATACAGAAGATTTTAATCATAAACTATTGGAAGTAATAGACGCTTCAGGAATTAAAGAACGAAAAGAAACGGATACTCCTAAAAAATTTCTTAGTCCTTTTCAAATGCTTTTATTTTTACTCAAACATTATCTTGGTAAACTCACAGAGGATACTACTCATAATTTTGATCAGTTGGCAGAATTCCAAAGAATCGGTGCAGAAAATGTTTTAACAAAATTGGAAAGATTTGGCGGGGCAATTGTTGCTGACTCTGTTGGTCTTGGAAAGACATTTACAGCAGGAGAGGTAATTCGCCGTTATAGACTTGAGAATAAGAAGGTAATCATCATTTGCCCACCAACCTTAATTGATCAATGGAAAGAAACTATGCTTATAAATTTTGGTGTAGATACATCTACTCATTTGGTTATCTACTCGCAAGGAAAATTTCAGCAATTAGATCCGGCTAAGGTAAGAAGAGAATTTAAAGAAATCGATTTTGATTTAATCGTAATTGATGAGGCTCATAGACTTAGAAATAGAGAAACAGTTCTTTATCGAAACGTAAAAGAGCTTCATCCTCATACCAGAGAAAAGAGAGCGGATGTATTGCTGTTAACCGCTACACCATTTAATAATAGCGTAATGGATTTAAAAAACTTAATAGAGCTTGCTATTTTACCTGTTACATTGACTAATGCAGGTTTTACTCCCAATGCATTTGGGGAGTTTATGAAAATTACTTCGGAACTTCGAAAAGGAAAAACTTTATCGGAATTAAAAGAAAGAGCAGACTTTCAAAGTAATTTAAGTAAAATTCAAGAAATATTAAATGCAGTGATGCTTCTTCGAATGCGCTCTACGATTAAAGAAAAATACGGAAACATTACAATCGCCGGAAAGCCTTTGCAATTCGAAGATCCATCTGTTGAGAAAGTTCAATATAAGTATGAGGATAAACACCATTATCTCTTCAATGAGCTTCCAGGTTTTTTACAAAAACTACATCTTCCTCATATTTTGATTTCGAATCCTGATAGTGGAAAGATGCTTTCTTATTTGTATCTTCTTTTACTGTTCAAAAGAATTGAATCAAGTATCTATGCTTTTTATGAATCCTTGCTAAATATAATCGCAAAAGAAGAAGCCTTGGATAAGGCGCTAGATACTGGCGGAAACTTAGACGAGATTATCAAAAACTACAATGCAAATCTAAAAGGGGATTTAACAGAAGAGGATACTTTTGATTTGTTCACAGATGAAAAAGTAGACAAAGAAGAACTGGAAGAATTTTCAAAAGATGATTTAAAAAATTGGATTAGGGAAGATTTGACTCTTATTCAGGAATTCATTGACTCTCATATCAAGCCTTTATTTAAAGATCCAAAAGAGCCTCTGAGCTTAGAAGATCCTAAAATATTTGATTACATTACACAACTAAAAGGAAGATTTAAAAAATGCCTTACCTTTACAGAATACAAAGCAACGGTTCGATACATTGACTTTCATATTAAAAAGTCTGTATCCAATCAGGAAATTTCAATTCGACATGAGATGGTGAGTGGTGGAGATAAATTCTTAAATGATAAACTAAACCGTTTTGCTCCTAAAGGTAGAAAGGTTAGTGAGGATACTTATCATTCGCCTGAATTTCAAGAATTAGATTTGCTTATTTCTACCGATGTCCTTTCAGAAGGTGTTAATTTACAAGATGCTGATTTACTGATTAATTATGATTTGCCTTGGAATCCAATGCGGATTGTTCAAAGAATAGGTAGAGTAAATCGAATTGGTTCTGAAAATAAAATTCGTGTATTAAATTTTATTCCGGATGAAATTCTAAACGACTTCATTCAACTAGTAGAGATTCTTACTTCTAAGATCAGCCAAGTGTCTGTGCTCTTAGGAAAGAAATGGCGATTCTATCAAGCAGCGACGAAGAAATTACGCCACAAACAATAGGAGAAGAAATTCAAAAAGTAAGAGGCGCTAAGTCTGCATCCGAGGTAGAATCTCTTTCTAGGAAAACAGAATTATTCCGTAGAATCGAAGGAGAAACAGAGGAAGATTTCTTTCGTTTGAAATTACATTTATCTGCTAGAGAAAACCAAGTCAGAAAAGAAGATTTTAAATCTGGATTTTTCAATGATGGAGCGAATAGTAGTTATTACACCATTCTAAACAAAGAACCTAAAGCACTTTTACCAGTTATATGAAATTCAGGAGAGCATGGAGATAGAAGAGATTTACTTTCTCGGTTTTGGTTATATACAACAAATGATGGAACCATCAAAGAGAAACATCCTGATGAATTTTTGACGATAGACGCTATACAAAGAGATGGATATTCATTGTATGAAGTTAGTAATAAAGAAGAGTGTAAGACTTTGGATAAGAAAATTTCTGTGGAATATGAGAGATTACTTTCTGAAAAACGAGAAATCAATTCCGTAAGAAATGTAAGTCGTCGCATAACGCATATTAAAGGTCGTCAAATGGATGTGCTGATTCTCTTACAAACTCTACTACATAAAGAACAAACTCTTACCGGAAAATCTTTTACCGAAGTAGTGTTAGCCATTCGCCCCGATGGAAAAGAAATTTTAGAAGATACACTGAGCGTATTACAAATTCATCAATTGAATGCAGAGCAGATTAACAAATTAAATAAAGCAATTGATAAGAAGAATTTAAAATTATCTCATTCGATTAATCCATCTCAGTATAAAGATGTTGCAGAAATGCTTTTCGGTTATTATGAAGATGTTATTTTATCCGATTCCATGATTCGTGGGTATTTGTATAAACCGGTAGAGATTAATGGACGGTTGCTTGCGAGTATTTATGTTTAACAATAAAGTTAATTCTAAATCCCCTGCCCCCCTTTGCGAAAGGGGGTTTTGTTCTAAAATATATTTTTCGTATTTCTTATCCTATTCGTCTAAAAATTCCATCTACCTCGACACCCCTTTTGCAAAGGGGGACTAAGGGGGATTTAAGAATATAAAGTATGCTTCCTTACAACAAGAACTCAAAAGATAAAGCACGTAAGTTAAGACGAAACATGACTCTTGCGGAAAAAAAGATTTGGTATGAACTTTTAGCAAAGGATGGATTAAATGGATTAAGGTTTCTACGGCAAAAGCCCATTAGCCAGTATATAGTCGATTTTTACTGTAATGAGTTAAAGTTAGTGATCGAAATTGACGGTGAATCCCATTTAGCCGAAGGCGCAATGGAATATGATGAAGATCGCACAAAAGTGCTAAATAGCTATGGAATTGAAGTAATTCGATATTCTAATGAAGAAATATTAAACCGCTTCGATAATGTGGAAATGGATTTGAAAAAGAAAGTGAATGAAAGAAAACAAATATTAACCAAAGAAGGAAACCTATGCTAACCAAAGAATCATTTTTAGAAACTAAAAACATTGACAGCGTTTACAACCTGTTTGCCGGACTTGGACTAAAATGTCACAAGACAGAGGATGGACTTGATGTTGAGATTACGGATGATGGAAATGATTTTGTAGAAGTGCATATCGTTTCGGATACCGCAGATATTGAAAAGAAGTCCAGAAAGTTTCGTTATGGTTGTTATTGTCGATTGTTTATTTCAAGTGATTACGAATACTGGACGTTTACCCGTAAGACGATGGAAGATGGAATTCGTCTTCATAAATATAGATTTTCTAAGAATCGAATCAGAGAAAATGCAAAGGCGATTCCTTTACAAAAACTTTCTTCTTTAAAATTCAATGATCTAAAAAGTTTTGATGAACTCTTCGAGCGAAAGGACATTACGAAGAAATTCTATGATGATTTTAAAAAGTTAATTGATGGATTCATAAAAGAAATTAAGAATATAAAAGACCCGGAGCATACAAGATGGTATGCGTCTGTATTAATCAACCGGTTACTCTTCATTTACTTCATCCAACACAAAGAACTTCTAGGAGAAAAAGATACTAGCTATCTTTCCAATAAACTAAAAGAATTTGCGAAGAGTAAAAAGAATAAATTCTACACAGACTTTCTTTCTAAACTTTTCTTTGAAGGATTTTGCAAAGAAACAAACTCTGCCCGAAAGAAATTGAAGAAGTTCTAGGAAAGATTCCATACTTGAATGGTGGGCTTTTTCAAAAGCATAAATTAGAAATTCTCTATCCAAATATTGAAATAGCAGACAAAGCATTTGAAAAAATCTTTACTTACTTTGATGCGTGGTCTTGGGATTTAGATGAAAAGAAGGACACGGCAGAAAATGAAATTAACCCCGATGTATTATGTTATATCTTTGAGAAATTTACAAACCAAAAACAGATGGGCGCGTATTATACAAAGGAAGATATTACTGGCTATATTTGTAATACACAATCATCCCTTGGCTCTTAGAGAGAGCAAATGAATCTAAGTCCATGCAATCTTTCTTTACAAAATTACTCCAAGCAGATCCAGACAGATACATCTACAGTGCAGTATCGCATGGGTGTAAGTATGATTTACCGACAGAAATTTCGAAAGGCATAAAAACTGTCTCGGCTAGAACGAATTGGAACACGCAAGCTCCCGAACAATTTGGATTACCCACAGAGACATGGAGAGAAGTAGTTGCGAGAAGACAGAGATATGAGGAGATAAAAGAAAAAATTTCCTCAACCACAATAAATATCAATGACCTAATCACATTAAATCTAAACATCATTCAATTTGTTTTAGATGCGATAGAACAAGGGGAATTGGAGTTTGTGCAAAGTCTATACAATGCAATTCGGTCTATTACAATTCTTGATCCGACTTGTGGTTCCGGCGCATTCTTGTTAGCCGCTCTGAATATTCTAGAAGATATTTATGAAGCATGTCTCAATCGTTTAGCTGAACTAGATGCAAAAAATCCTGCGATTCAAGAAGCATCTTCTCATGCGAATTGGAAATACTTTATCTACAAATCCATTATCCTAAACAATCTCTATGGTGTAGACATCATGGAAGAAGCAGTCGAAATCTGCAAACTCCGTTTATTTCTAAAACTTATTTCGCAAGTAGAGAGCGATGATAATTCTCCGAACTTAGGTATAGAGCCATTACCCGATATCGACTTCAACATCCATGCGGGTAATACCCTGATAGGATATACAAAATTAGAAGACATAGAAAAATCCCTCCTCGGAACATTAAACTTTTACGGGAGCGAATTAAAAGAAATCCATAAGAAAGCAGGTGATATAGATGTAATCTACGATACCTTCCGTAAAAGACAATCCGCAGAATCAGGCGAGAACTCAAACGATGAACCAATCCAAACAATCAAAGAGCGCATCAACTCTGAAATGAAACTCTTAAACGACAAACTAGACCGCTTCCTCGCTATCTCCTACAATATCTCCGAAACAGAATACAAAGACAAAAAGAAATACGAAAAAGATTTCGTAGCTTGGAAGCTAACGCACTTGCCTTTTCATTGGGTAATCGAATATTACCGCATCATGAAGAATGGTGGCTTTGATGTGATAGTGGGTAATCCGCCTTCTGTGGAGTATAAAGATGTTAAAGAGCAGTATGAAGTTAAAGGCTACGACACATTAGACTGTGGGGACTTGTATGCGTATTCAATAGAAAGGAGTTCCTTTTTAACAAAGCATTCAATCGGTATGATTGTTCCGATTTCCATCTTTGGCACTGATGGATTTAAAACACTCAAAGATCTTATGCTTAAAATGTATGCAGGAACATGGATATCATTTTATTCAAACCGACCGTCACAGATTTTTGATGGCGCGCAAAAAGACTAACTATCTTTATTAATTCAAAGAAAGGAAATAAAGAAATTCATACGAGTAAATATTTTCGTTGGTATAATCAAGAAAGAAATGCTTTACTCTATTCAAAGTTATCTTATGGTTCCAATGAAAAGTATTTTTCTCATTTCGAAAATTCTTTAGAAAAAATAGGAAATGAATATGATAGAAACATTTATAATAAACTTATTTTAATTAAATCAAAGATAAAAAATTTTGTAGTCGAGAATGAAAAAAATGTTGTCTATTATACGAGAAAATTTGGATATTTCTTATCCTTCCTTGATTCGATTCCTACAATCACAAATCTTAAAACAAAGAAAACCGTGCTTCCTTCAGAATTGAAATCTATGAGTTTTGCTTCAGAAAGTGATATGCACATAATAATAGGATTACTTTCCTCGTCCTTATTTTATTGGTATTTTCATATTCTTTCGGATTGTCGAAATCTAAATAAACGAGAAATCGAATCATTTCCTATTAAGCTAAACGATTTTTCGAATTCAGATAAAGTTGCATTAGTTGAGCTTTCAAAAAAATTAATGAAAGGTTTAAAAGCAGATTCAACGTTTATGACAAAAAGTGGATTGTCTATTGAAAGCTTTCATTATCAAAATAAAAAACCCATCATTGACTGCATAGACCGCGTGCTGGCAAAGCATTACGGATTTACGGAAGAAGAGTTGGACTATATAATCAACTATGATATAAAGTATAGAATGGGGAAGGAGTTGGAGGGTAATGATGATTAGCTTTTTAGGGGTAAAAATCCCCCTTAGTCCCCCTTTGCAAAGGGGGTTTAGGAGTAGTAGGATTTTTTAGAGAAATAGATTTACGATATAAAAAGAATATACGTTAGCACAGAACCCCCTTTCGCAAAGGGGGTTTAAGGGGGATTTCAAGATTCCAAACCCATCATTGACTGCATAGACCGCGTGCTGGCAAAGCATTATGGGTTCACAGAGGAAGAGTTGGACTATATCATCAACTATGATATAAAGTATAGAATGGGGAAGGAGTTGGAGGGTAATGATGATTAGCTTTTTAGGGGTAAAAATCCCCCTTAGTCCCCCTTTGCAAAGGGGGTTTAGGAGTAGTAGGATTTTTTTAGAGAAATAGATTTACGATATAAAAAAATATACGTTAGCACAGAACCCCCTTTTGCAAAGGGGGTTTAGGAGTTGTGGGATTTTTTAGAGAAATAGATTTACGATATAAAAAAAATACGTTAGCACAGAACCCCCTTTCGCAAAAGGGGGTTTAGGAGTTGTGGGATTTTTTAGAGAAATAGATTTACGATATAAAAAAAATACGTTAGCACAGAACCCCCTTTCGCAAAGGGGGATTAAGGGGGATTTCAAGATTCCAAACCCATCATTGACTGCATCGACCGCGTGCTGGCAAAGCATTATGGGTTCACAGAGGAAGAGTTGGATTATATCATCAACTATGATATAAAGTATAGAATGGGGAAAGAGTTGGAGGGTAATGATGATTAGCTTATTAGGAGTAAAAATCCCCCTTAATCCCCCTTTGCAAAGGGGGTTTAGGAGTTGTGGGATTTTTTAGAGAAATAGATTTACGATATAAAAAAAATATACGTTAGCACAGAACCCCCTTTTGCAAAGGGGGATTAAGGGGGATTCCAAGAACAACAAGCATTATTAAAAAACAAATTCGTGAAGTATAAGCCTACCTCCTCCCCCCATGATGCCCATGACCAAATCCGCCGTGATGGTGTCCATGACCGAAGCCACCGAATCCTCCATGATGGTGACTAGGACCAAAAGAATGAAATTTTGGAACATTAAAATGAGGATTGGCTACTGCCCCGGACATTGGTTGCCCGTAGCCTCCATATCCATAATTTCGATAACCTGAATCGTAAGGATATTGGCTATAGGGATAAGATTGATTATAGTAATTCCTATTCTGGTAGTAATCTACTCTGTCGTTGTAGTCTCTTTCGAGACTTGCACAATTGAATAGGATTAAAATCCCGATTGCGATTAGAGTTGGTTGCAAACTATTTGGAAGTTTCATATCCGCCTCCCCTAATCTTTAGACTCATGGATTCGAAAAGAAATGCATAAATCATTGAGACTACAAATCTCTTGACTCTAGTCATTGTCGATTTAGTCTGACATAAAATCTAAATACTTCTACTCTTACTGTGTCTATTTCTCGCGAAAGTGGACTTTAACAGAACTAAGGGTTAACCCAAAGGAGACAATTATGCGAGCGTATGAAATTACGTCTATCATTGCTGAGGGCTCTCAGTCACTCATAGACGAAACTAAAAAAGCCATTCAGGATATTTTAACTAAATATTCTGCTGAGATCACTTCCGAAGAAGACTGGGGAATCAAAAAGCTCTGGTATGCAATTGCAGGCCATGAATCTGGATTTTACACACATATTAAGTGTAAAGCAGATGCAAAGTCCATCGAAAAGATTGAGCGTGAATTTTTGCTCAACCAAAACATCCTAAAAGCACTCGTCATCAAGGCATAATCTTATGGCAAATGACCTAAATCGGGTTACTCTCATTGGACGACTCACAAGAGATCCAGAAATTAAAACCGTCGGCGGCACATCGGTTTGTAATTTCAGTCTTGCGACGAACAGAACCTATGTTTCAAACGGAGAAAAAAAAGAGGAAACTCATTTCTTCGATTGCGATGTATGGGGAAAGTTAGCTGACGTGCTAAAGCAATATGCGACTAAGGGCAAACAACTTGCCATAGAAGGCAGACTGCAACAATCTGTTTGGGATGCTCCCGATGGAAAGAAAAATAGCAAAGTCAGAATCAGAGTCGAAAACTTCCAACTCCTCGGTGGCAACACTGGCGGTGGTAGTGCCAACGGGGCTAATAGCTCTTACTCACAACAAGAAGTTCCGATGGAAGCCTATGATCCAGGTTATGCCTCAGATATCAACGAAGACGATTCCGTTTTTTAACAACTTAATACCAAGAATAAAAGGACTAATACTATGTCAGAACTAGACAACAAAGACATTCAACAAGACTACCCAATCAAAGAAAAGATCTATAATAAACGCGACGAAGATGATGAAGATGATGATAAAAACTTCCGCGGAAAAGATGGCGAAGGTAAATACCCAAAGAAAAACGCAAAATACAAACGTAAAGTTTGTAAATTCTGCGCTGATAAAACTCTTGCAGCTACACTTGACTACAAACGAGTTGATATGCTAGAAAGATTTATCACTAACCGTGGTAAAATTCTTCCAAGAAGAATCACAGGCACTTGTGCGAAACACCAAAGACAATTAGTAAGAGAAATCAAAAAAGCAAGATCTATTTCTCTCTTACCATTTAGAGTAATATAAGGAGTAACCACATGAAAGTTATTTTACAAAAAGACGTTTCCAACTTAGGCGATGCTGGCGATCAAAAAGAAGTTGCTGATGGTTATGCAAGAAATTTTCTTCTTCCAAATAGACTTGCTATTCGTGCAAACGAAGGTTCCGCAAAAGTTATTGAGCACCAACGCAAATTAGCCGCTGTCAAAAAAGACAAACGCGTTAAATCTATGCAAGAAATTGCAAAGGCAATCGAAAGCAAAGAGCTAGTAATCCTTGTAAAAGTCGGTGAAAACGACAAACTATTTGGATCTGTTACTTCCCTCGATATTGCAAATGCGCTCAAGAAAGAAGGAATCGAACTCGACAAACGTAAGATTGAAATTCCTGAACACATCAAAGCACTTGGTAGTTACCAGGCTAAAGTTAAACTTGCTGATGGAGTAACATCTAGCATCAAAATCAAAGTAGAAAAATCAGAGTAGTCGTATGAACTCCGATCCTCTTTATGAGTTAGAGTCTGAAAAGTCCTTTTTAGCTTCTATACTTTTAAAGGGGTCGCCGGGCGTAAACGATCTACAGATCGAGCCCGAAGATTTTTATCAAGACCTTCACAAAAGAATGTTCGCATCTATGAGAGAACTCGTAGATGCGTCAGTCACCATAGACCCAATCTCACTCACCAACCACTTGCGAGAAACTTCTCGTTTCCGCGACGAAGCAAAAGACCAGGAATATATTTTTGCACTCTACCGAGATGCTGTTGTCATTCAGCCTCTTAGCTATTATGCAAAGCGAATTAAGAAATATTCAGATCGCAGAAAGTATATCAAAGTTCTTCGCGACTCCATTGAAAACATAAATGCAGAGCAAGAGGATAACGAGGGATTATTCACTCGTATCGAAGGCGAGCTTGCAAAGATTTCCCGTGCAGTCCAGTCCCGTGGGCTTAAGCTTGTCAAAGACGACAAGGCTGATTTAATTGACTATGTTCAATTGATGTATGAAACCAAGGGAGCAACGAGTGGACTTCGCACTCATTTTGACGGCTTAGATGAAGTAACCACTGGACTCAAGCCTCACGAATTAATTATCATTGCAGCGCGTCCCGGTTTGGGTAAAACAACATTTGCCCTAAATATTGCGTCTAACGTCGCAATCAAAGAAAAAAAGATTGTAGCTATTTTCTCCCTTGAGATGAGCCGCATGGAATTACTCATCAAAATGATTTGCGCAGAAGCGCGAATCAATTCCAATAATTTAAAAACAGGTGCCATACATCCGAGTGATCAAAAGAAATTACTCGACTCAATTATAAAAGTTACATCGGCTCCTATTTGGATTGATGATGCAGGCGCACTTTCGATTTGGGAATTTAAAAGTAGAGTTAGACAGTTGTTAATCTCTACCCCACTCTCTCTCATTGTAGTCGATTACTTGCAACTCATGAATGATCCAGGAGTAAAAGAAGGCAGACAACAAGAAGTAGCCTCTATTTCTAGAAATTTAAAACAAATGGCGAAAGAAGCCAACTGTCCAATCATTGCACTCTCTCAGATGTCGCGAGCTGTAGAGCAAAGATCCAAAGAACAAAAACCGCAATTGTCTGATTTACGAGAGTCCGGTGCCATTGAGCAAGATGCGGATATCGTTGCGTTTATTTATCGAGAAGACAAAGTCAAAGATCCAGATGAAATTCCAGAAGACCAAAAGAACAAGGCAGAAATCATTATCGCAAAAAACCGCGCGGGTCAAACGAAAAGCTTTCAACTAGCATTCACCCCAGAATACAGCCGCTTTGATAATCTCAGCAGCGGTTAAAAAACAATTGAAAAAAACAACCCTTGACTAAAATAAAACTGAAATGAACTTTTTAAAAACAAGCTTCTTATGCTCTCTAGTAGTTCTAGCAGTTACATTGAGTGTAAATAAACTCGAACCAGCACCTGAGTCAATCAATCGAATCATGGCTATCGTCGGGAAGATTTCTATTTCTCAGTTGGACTTCGAACGAGGAGAAGAAATCTACAAAGCTCTGCAAAAACAAAAAAAACAAGCAAAGCCTCAAAAAGGTTCATCGAAGACACAAGTCCTTGATTTTCTAATTGCTCGCGCCATCATAGATATTACTGCCGACGAAGAATCTATTCAAGCAGGTGAGAAAAACATTGAAGCAGAAGTAGACCGACTAATGAAGCTTAGCCAGATATCAGAGCGTGCACAGTTTGAGAAGCTGATAGCGGAAAAGACTGGTTTACCGTTCGAAATCTGGATAAACGATTTGCCCTATCAAATTAAACGGGGACAGCTACTTCAAGTTCGAGTGAGTATAAAGCCGCCCACAGAACAAGAAATTCAATCCTGGTATAATCAGAACAAACAAAAAGTTGGATTCGAAGTCAAATACAGAGAGATTTGTTTGGTTCCGAAAAATTCTTCTGATGCAGAAGAGCAAAGAATTTCGGCAGAAATAAATAGTATAAAAAAAGATGCTCGCAAAGACAAAGATGCTTTTTCACTCATTGCGGGGGGTCCAAGAAACCAAGCCTATGCAAAGGGAATTAACGACTGGACTCCTACCTTTGAAATTTTTAACCGTAGTCCTGCATTGGTGAATGTGTTAGGTCGTCTTGACGATGGCAAGGTGTCTGACGCATTTATTGACGACAAAAGAAGATATTGTCTTGTTCGAATGGAGGGTAAGCGTCCTACTCCGCTCGATACAATTCGAAGAAATATCCAGGAAATTATTCAAAGAGAGAGAGTAGATTCTTCTTTTGACGATTGGATTTTATCTAGAAGAAAAGAAGTATTAATTACCGTATACGACAAAGAATACATTGCTGAGAATAAACTAGAAGCACCGGATGAGTCATTTAATTTTAGCAAAATAGAACCGGGTGCCCCATGAAAGGATTTGATTTTTCAGTTTCTTCGATTGCAATATTTCTCACTGACTCACAGAAGGAAGTTTTACGCTCGTTAGCCGACACAAAGTTGATGGATGTATTTCTACGAAAAGTGAATACTCTCTTTCCCGATTTGCCATGTTACTCAAACTATCAATTTCCCGCGGACAATGAATTTCAATTCGTTGAGGCTGACAAAGAATTAGATTTTCTTTTTACGGTTACAGAGAAATTGCCCCCATCGAAATCCGGGGACACAGATTTTGACGAATCTTTCTTTGCTTATTTTACGGGGGTTAGTCCGCTTTTAAGTTTGGAGCTAACAGAGGTTTTACTCAAAAGACATATTCGTTATCTAGCACAGTATTCCTATAGCGAAAATCTGCCGAAAGGGATTGTGCCTAATTTTATTTCGAGAGAATTCATTTCTACTCTTCCCGATACTCTGCCGGCAACAGCACATGATTTTCTAATCAAAAATTTAAACAACTACGATGTAGAAATATTTTTTCAAGAACCAGATTTGAGACAATACAGACTTGATTTTTCTTTGTCCGATCCAAGGTCTCTCAAATCTACAGAATTTTTTATAAATATAAATCCTGAATTAGAATACAAAGATTTATACACAACGATTCTTCAAAATCCAAATGGATTTAGACTATTTCCTTCTTATATCGAAATGGAAATCTTTCGTGGTTGCGAATCTTCCTGTAGTTTTTGTCCTAGACAGTTTATTTCCAATGAAAAAGACAATTCCTTTCTCTCTCATGAATTCATTGTAAAATTTCTAACTGACCTAGCGGATACGTTTCCTTATCCAGTAACAATCTGTCTGGGTGGAATGGGAGAGCCTCTACTTCATCCGGAATTGAATTTGATAGTAGCGGATATTCTTAATTTTCCTCATCTAAAAGAATTAATTATCGAAACAGGTCTTTATACAAATATAGATTCATTTAGCAATCTTTTAAAAAATCTAGGAGAGAATAAGAAAAAGCTCAACCTAATTATAAACCTGACAACTCTAAATGAAGTCAAATACAAAGAAATCTACAAAAACAAAACAGACGTTAATTCTATATTATCCTCATTGAAATCTATAACTGAAATATTGGGCAAATCAAATATTCATGTCCAAATGATAAAAATGAAAGAAGTCGAAGAAGAGATTGAAGGCTATTTTAACTATTTTGAAAAACTAGGAATCAATGTAATTTTACAAAAATATAATACATTTGCAGGACTCATGCCAGAAAAAAGAGTGAGTGACTTAACACCGATTAAACGCGAATTCTGTTGGCATCTCAATCGAGACTTCTACATCAATTCGGATAAGACCGTCAATATCTGTAAACAAGACCTTAATAACCATATCGGAGATTTGAATACTGATTCAATCTTTGCAGTATGGGAAAAAGGAATGCAATTATTTTCAGAATCTCTAAAAGGAAATCACAATCATACAGGAGTTCCCTGTTTAAATTGCGATGAATGGTATACTTTCAATGCATAGATTTTTTGCCTTTATCCAAGCAAGAAGCACCTCCACGAGACTACCCGGAAAAGTTTTAAAACCTATTCCAATGGGTTCGAATAAACCTCTCTTATCCCATATAATCGAGCGACTAACAAAGGTTGTTCTCAAAGAGAAAATTGTTTTATTGATTCCGACTAACGATTCAGAAATTAGACAGTATGCAATTGACAATTCCATTCACTATTTCGAAGGCTCAGAGGAGGATGTTCGAGACCGCTTTATTCAGGCAGGAAAGAAATTCAACGCAGAAAATATAATCCGGCTAACAGCAGATAACCCTTTCATAGACCTTGAATACTTAGACCTCTTAATGGAAGCATTTGAAAATCCTGAAATTGAAATCGCATCCTTTGAAGGACTACCTATTGGAATGGGAGTAGAAATATTTAGAATGAGCGCGATTGAGAAAGCTCCTTCTAATGGAATAGAGCAAAGACATAGAGAGCACGTTAGCTTACATCTAAAGGAAACAAATGAATTTAGATTTGAAAAATTTAGAACAATGCTCACAGAAGAAGAAAAGCAAATTTGCGGCAAAATCAGATTAACCATTGATGAAGAATCTGATTACAAGGTTTGCTGTGACGTTTACGCCAAATTATCCCCCAAGAAGCCATTCTTTGGAATTAAAGACGTGTTAAAACTATACAATACAGAGCCCGAATTATTCCAGACAAACCAAAACATAAACCAAATAACTTTTCCCATTAACCAACATACTCCAAGTGGAAAGAAAATATTCATACTATATGCCGAGCCTGTTGAATATGGAAGCGGACATTATGAAAGATGTAAATCGTTATCCATTACCCTCCAATGCACTGGATACGATGTTAGCATAAATTATAAACTTCCAGAATCAAAAGACTATGATCTTTTTATCATAGACCATAGAGACATGGACATACCAGAAGACATTCGGCATAAAACAATTATCCTGATTGATCATTTCGGACAGGAGAGATATAGCTATTTTCCGCATGATCTACTCCCTCATATGTTTAACGAATTTGAAGACGTTGTGCGCAATTCGTTATTTCCAATAGGTATTGAATGGTATAAATCTGTGCCCGAGAAGAAACAAGTATTGGTCTATGCAGGAAATTTAAACTTTAGATCTTCGTTCCTCTTAGATAGATTTGCCTATAAGCATTTTGCAGATTCCGGTTATGAAATCATTCGAATTGGTGGAGTCCCTAGAAAAAAGGCAAACTTCGGAATCAAGACTTTGCCAAAAACAAATAAGAGAGATTTTTTAAAGCTATTGGCTGAATCAGAATTTTTTATATCCTATTACGGACAAAGTGTAATGGATGCAAGCTTTCTAAATAAAAAGATTTTACTGTATGCGATCTCTGACTACCATGAAAAATTAGCTCTTCATTTTTCTAAGAATTCAGAATCGGTTTACATAGGAAATGTAAATATAAAAAATATGAATATGACTGCTTCCTATCAAAAATTTTTGCGCAAAATTAATCTTAACCTCAAAAATGAAGGATTGGAAATTTTAAAAAAAGCAATAAAGGATTTACTTGAAAAGAATTAATTTTTACCCAATGAAAAAGCTTATCTACCTATTACTCCTGCTCTTTTGTTTAAACAGTTTAGTCGCAGATCCATACGACGATTTTGAAAATTCGGAAGATGACAAAAGCGCAATCACCGACCCGGATCGAGAAAAGTTAATTTCCGATGCAAAAGTCAAGCTAGAAATTTCTAAGCTAACACAGACTGCACTCACTCATATAAAAGCAAAGGAGTGGAAAAGCGCAGAAGCTGTTACAAAGCAAATTTTAGAATTATCAGAAGTGTCCGTTGATTATTTCTATCTAAAAGGAAATCTTCATTATTGTTATGGAGAATACCACACGGCGATAGGACATTTAAACACTGCCTTAAAATTTAATCCAGGGCATGATCCAAGTTATTTTCTAATGGGAATGATTTACGGAAAAAGAAATGAGTGGGAAAGAGCAGTATACTTCTTTGAAAAAGCAAATCAATATGGCTCTTACAACCCTTACTATCGGATGAATCTAGCGATTGCCTACTATCAAGCGGATAATTACGATAAGGCGATAGCAGAAGCAAAGAAAACTCTTGAGTTAAAAGAGAATTATACATTTGCCAAAATTCTACTTATAAAGACTTTAATTAAAACAAATAAAAAAGATGCCTGGTTTTATATTCAGGGGCTAATGGAAAAAAACTCCGACAAGCCTGCCGTGTATTCTCTTTACATTCAACTTTTATATGAGTATAAGAGTAATTACGCAGAAATCATTAAAGAGCTAGGCAAAAAAACAAATCTCGGTATGAATGAAAAAAGATACCTCGCCTACTCCTATTTTCGCGAAAATGATTTACCTAAAGCAGTTTTTTTCTTCAGACAAATTTTAAATTCAGATAGAGACTTAGAAGAAGATCAGATAACCTATATGAAAATTCTGATTCTTCAAAATAAAGATGCAGATGCAGAGCGTTATTTGATTGGTGTTATTAAATCAAATCCAGCTCGCAAAAAACACTTAAACGATATTTTTCAAAACCTATTGGATAAACGAGATATGGCGAAAGGTTTGTACCAGCCAATCATTGTGCGCTAAAAATTACTCAGTGGCACCATGACTCTTTAGCATTTCAATAATCTTTGTGTGATTGTTTTCAATTGCATACATAAGTGCCGTCTTTCCATCATAATCTCGAATTGCAAAATCGGAGCCGGCACCATATAAAATAAGTAACAAGACGATGTCGGGCTTACCTGAATTAACCGCGAACATTAGCGGAGTCTTACCATCCTTATCCCGCACATTTACAAAGGCACCCATCTTGAGTGCTTTCTTCGTATGCTCGAAATGACCCTTCTCTGCACTAAAGAGCAAATAATCATCGGCGCGGCTCATAGAGTAAATTGAAAACGAGAATATAAATAAAAAAAAGATTTTTATAGAAAATAATTTCATGCTCAAAGTTCTATTTCCTTTTTGTCACTTCCACAATACTACAAGGCATGCTTGCGGTCAATGTCATTAAGCTAAGAATTTTTTACACTGCCTTATCTAGAGACTAAAGATCCTTTATTAAATTTCACAGATTCAGAAGAGGAATACGAGTAGTAAACGCCTTTGCCATTTTGTTTATCGCTTTTCCATTTTCCGATGAAGATTTTTTTGTCTGCTTTAAATACCATGGTGCCAGAACCACTACGCTTATCTTTCTTAAATTCGCCAATGTATTTGTCACCATTAGAATATATGAGAGTTCCGATTCCATGATAATTTCCATCTTTAAAATAACCTGTATATTTTTTTTGATCACCAGAAGTTAGGGTATATACTCCTTTGCCGTTCGGAAGATCATTTTTCCAGTCACCTACATAGATATTTCCTTGCGAGTCTGTCTGTCTTCCTTTTCCGGTTTTTACTCCACCCTGAAAAGAACCTTCATAGCGAATTCCAACATTATCCTCAGAAATTCCAGTTCCATTCATGCAGTCACCGTCTATACATTTAATTCCATTCTGTCCGAAGACAGAAAACGAAAACAGGAAAGTTAAAATTATAAAAGTTTTTAATATCATACATTCTCGCTAAATACGCTAAATACGCTAAATACGCTAAATACGCTAACTTTATTATCGGATATTTTTTAGATTTATTCTAGTTTGTTTAGAAATAAATTTCCAGTATTGCAGGCATTTCTTTTCTAGCCTGCAATACTGCGAGTAGGCAACAATTATTTTTTCTTGGACTTAGCTTTTGGCTTAGTCTTCGCAACTGTTTTTTTAGATTCAGGTTTGACTTTCTTAGCAGAAGTTTTTTTCGCGATTGGCTGTTCTATCTTATCCGCAACCGGTATTTCTTTTTTAACAGGTGACTTTTTAAACTTGTTCTCTGCTTTTTCTACCACAACTTTTGCTTCTTCTAGAGCGGATAACGTATTTGTAATCTTCCAATTCTTCTCGTATTCAAAGAATTTTATACACGATGCTTCTGTAGCGAGAGGAACGAATGACATTGCTCTTTCGGTTAATGCCGTGATCGTCAAACTTGGATTAACCCCTAGATTGGCAGGCACCATAGATCCATCACAAATTATAAGATTTTTATATCCGTAAACTTGATTCTTTAGATCGATCACTCCTTTTTCAGGACTATCTCCAATGATACAACCACTGAGTATATGAGCAGTGGTAGGAATATCAAGTATTACTTCATTTAAAGTGCTCCTAGCAACTCCACCAATTCTTTTTGCTAACCTGCGAGCAAATTCGTTTGCGATGGGGATAAACGTTGGTATGTGCTTACCTACTTCTTGGACAGAAGTAAGAGTTTTTTGGAAAGGCCAGATGAGTCTACGTTTGCGAACAATCTTAATGCTATTATCTACTGTTTGCATCACAAGAAGAATAATCGATTTCTTTGCGAATCCGAAAGGAGAAATAAAACGAATCGTGTTGATCGGGTGAAGAATCGAGCCCCAGAGAAAACGTAAAAATCTTGGTATTCCCTTTCCTCCATCCACTAACGTTCCGGCTGCAAGAGTTCCCATTGCATCAGAGCCTGCCGAATAACGCACAGGTTCAATATGAGTGTGCTCATCGGGATAAACGCTCGAAGTTATAGCAATTCCCTTTGAATAGTCTACATCTTTTTTAAGAGAAGTAACACCAACAAGAGATTCACTATTTGTGCGAACTGTATGACCGAGCATTGGAGAAAGCCTAGTCATGATTTTTTCTTGTTGCATTTTTAAAAGTATACCAAGTGTTCCTAGCACGCCAGCGGATAATACAACATTACGCGCTCTAAATGTTTTTTTAGGAGAACCAAAAAAACCAGTAGTAGAGCGAGTGTGAATTTCGTAACCTTCTCCTCCATCGACTGACAGAGGAATTAGCTTTTCCACTTTGGTTTCGGGAATAACTGTTGCTCCTAGTTTTTCTGCGAAGTAAAGATAGTTTTTATCTAAAGTGTTTTTGGCATTGAATCGGCAACCCACCATACACCCGCCACAAAAATTACAGCCATTCCGATCAGGACCTTCCCCATTAAAATAGGGATCCACTTGATCTTTATCATTAAAATTAATTCCAACGGGAGTGCGAGTGAAACTTTCTCCACATCCCATTTCCTCTGCTGTCTCTTTCATAAAAGTATCTACTTCCCAGAGTTTTGGATTTTCGATTACGCCTAACATGCGTTTTGCGATATCGTAAAACGGAAGCAAGTTTTTCTCTGCACCCATCTTTTGGACAATTGGTGTATCAAAGAAAGCCTTTGGCGGAACATAGAGAGTATTCGCATAAACCAAGCTTCCTCCACCAACGCCTGCACCGCTTAGAATCAATACATCGTTTAAGAGGTTAATGCGCTGTATCCCATAACAAAAAATTTTAGGAAACCAGATATACTTTGCTAAAGAAAAACTTGTCTTTGGAAAATCTTCTGACTTCCATCTTTTGCCTGACTCAATGACAGCTACTTTATAGCCTTTTTGAGAGAGTCGCATTGCAGAAACACTCCCTCCAAAACCAGAACCAACTATTATATAATCATAATCGTATTTATTCATTTTTTACCTATACCAATAATTCTGAAAATTTTATTTTAGAAAGAGTTTGCTTGGAAAAATTATTTACTTCTTTTAACTGCTCGCTAATTTTAATTACAAATCCTTTTTTATCCGCAAAGCCCGGAAGGTCATAGGACTCATGCGAAATCTTATCATACAAATCAAAAAGACTGATCGCATCTGGCATGATACAAGGGGCAATGAAGCCACCTTCCACTCGGACAATAAATTTATCTCTTACTAATTTTTCTGTTAGTGCGTCAAATTCTAGAGTTGAAATTTCGAGTGACGACTTTATATCATTTGCGGCTAAGAAGGATTTGGCTTTATTCTGGTGAGCATAGAGTAAGACCAAATATTTGATACTAGTATAAAAGGTATACTTAACATCATCTTCTCCATCATCAAAAGGATGTCGGTTACTATTGTATCTATCTCTGTAATGAAGAGTTGCTGTAATCTCTGCTCCAAATAGCATAATAATAGAAAGACAATAAACTACTAATAGAAAAATTGGCACAGCAGCTAATGCCCTGTAAACCACCATTGTAGAAGTTGCAAAGGATCTGAGGTAAATTCCAAAAGCCCAAATGAAAAGTAGGAGAATAACACCAGTAATCGCAGACCCAATAGCAGCAGCCTTGAATGGAATTTTTGTGTGAGGAATTAGCATATAAAGCATTAAAAAGAAAATCCATATAGCGGATAACGGGATAATAGTCTTTATAAATGAATACAAAGAAAATATATTATCGCCGCCTGTAATCGTATGCCATTCTAAAGTTCCATCTTTCACATCTCCGATTGAAATTTTTCCAAATTCTCCAACAGCTAGAATATCTCCAATGACTTGCTTTTCCTTTTCTTTGGCAATATCTTCTTCTGTAGGAGCATTTTCATCATCTGGATTCATCGCGGTAAATCCAAACTTTGGATTAATCGGAATCATAGCAAAAATTTTTCCATCCGTCGGAGCATAAACCATTTGCCATTTATTTCCTAGATCGTTAGAATACAATATAGAACCTAGATCATTTAATACAATCAGTTCATCCTTTCCCTCATCTTGCATATACCAAATTTTTGTATAAGAAACTTTCTTATGAGAAATGTCTATCCATGTTTTACCGGCATCATGACTTATGAATATTCCTCCTCTCTCTCCGACTACCGCATAATTACTATTATCCAGAATTGCCAGGTCAGTTAAATTTAGAGTTCCCTTCGTAACTTTGGATGGCTGAAATGTTTTTCCGCCATCAACTGTTTTCCAAAAATATCCATTCGTATCTAAAAAATATCCGTTCTTCGGATCAGGAAACCGTATCTTAGTCGCTACAACCCTGTCCTCCGAGTCACGATAATTGACAAAAACCTTATCGTACTGATCCTTATTATGATAATTAATAATATCTCCGTTCACAAAAACAATGAACATATTATTCTCATCGGCGATGGAAAAATCCAGAATCTTTGCATTCAGAATTTCTGTGACCGACCAAGTCAAGCCAAGATCTAAGGATTGAAGTATGACTCCATTTGCAGACATGGCAACCAATTGATTCTTTCGATTCCTGATTTTAACAAAGCTTTCTTTGGAAAGCTTCGGCTGATCGCAATTAGCCTCAGCCTCTTTGTCGAGACTGATGCAATGCATATTTTCAAAATCAATCTTAAAGTCTTTTAATTTGGCAAGACGTTTCCCATTTTCCTGAATCTTGACAATCGTCCCATTCTCACCTGTCATCCATAAAAAATTATCCGAAGATCGGGTAATGGAATACAAGTGAGAAGCTCTTGTGGCATCAGCAAATTTTGCAGCAAAGCTAGTAAAGATTGCGCCGAGTAAAGGACCGATTGCTAGAATAAAAAAGTAAAAAATAATTTTATCTATGAAGGGTCTAGGAGTCGTTATGCGCCATATTTGATTAAAAGCAGCTTCAAAGGTTCTTAGAATTGCGGTTGCAGAAAAAATTAAAACTACAAATCCAATGGCTCCGATTTGCGTGGCAGAACTGACAATGTCTTTTAGAGTTTCTAGATAAGGAGTAATATCAACTCGAATCTCATTCTTTTGTAAAAAAGTATTGATACTATCAAAGAGTTCGTCTTGCTTTTCTGTGAATCCAGAACTAATCGTTAAAAAAGCAAGTGCTACAGTCAATACAGGGACAAGGGAAACGATATTCGTATAAGCAATTGCAGAAGCACGCGTCAAACAATCATCAGCCAAAAACCGATGGAGGGATACAAGAATTATCCGCAAGAATATAACATAAGCCCGCTTGATTCCTTTCTTTTCAGGAATCAGATATAACTTATCCGAAATTTTGATTTTTTCTAAACCAGTTTGTGCCATAAATTAAAACCTCATTTAAAAGCGTATAATACCAAGCTTGAAGTGCTACCTTTGAAGAATTTACTTTTCAAATGATAATAGGAAATTCGAAACCATTTGAAATAGTCAGTGATACTGCGAAAGCTTCCCATAGATTTTAAAAGCTTCGCATAGAGTGGAAAATCAACTCCGTGATACACAGTATAATTCTGAAATCCATTTTTGGTCAAAATTTTTTTCAGATTCGTAAGGGAATAATAATACAAATGACCGGGCAAATAATAATGATACTTAGGTCCTTCTTCTTTTGCTTGCATTCCATCGAAGTTTGCAGTCTGAATCAATAGAAGTCCACCGGGTTTGAGTAACTTCGCAAGCTTAGCAAAAACTAATTCAGGTTTATCCAAATGCTCAATGACTTCGATGAGCGTGATCACATCAAAAAATTCTTCCGGAAAATCAGCGTCAAGTAGAGAGCCATTGAAGGTACGAATTCCTCTTTCGTTTGCATACTGTGCCGAGTATTCAGAAATTTCAATTCCAAATGTTTCAAACCCAGCCTTTTTGGCACGAGTCAAAAATCCTCCAAAGGAAGACCCAATATCTAAAAAGTTTCCAGTCTTCTTAAACTTTTTTATGTTTCGAATTCTTGCATCCCAGACAAAGCTTTCGTATCCTTCATTTTTTCGTTCATCAAGATAAGAGTAATTAGCCGTTCCCAGATAATAGCTGGAATTATACATTGCCTTTAAACCATATTTATCCTTGGGGTGAATAGTCTGTAACCCGCAAGTATTACACTGATGAATTGGCAAATCATAGTAGTTATACGTTGATCGAAATAAAAAGCACCAATCGCAATTTTTGTCCAGAGGACAGTCTTTCTTTAATTCTTCGCCTGAAATATCCAATGACAAATCCTCTCTTCTAATTTTCCAATCGGGCTTCTTTCCATATAGCCAAATTCTACATTTGTAAATTCTTTCAAAAGTTCTTTCAATTCTTCAAGGGTATAGAGCCTAACGTTTCCACCACTTAAATCAGCAAGCCCAATTTGACCGTGTTTTGTTTTTAAATGAGTATCCTCTGTTGATCTTACTGTTCCCACAAAATTCCCATTAGACTTGAGGATACGTTTAATTTCGCGCACTATGTGACTTGCTTCTTCTAATGAATTATAATGTAGCACACCCCAGCTAACGACCAAGTCAAATTTTTCATCTGTATAGGGTAAATCAGATGAGCGGATAATATCAGTTTCCACATTTGGAATTGTTCTCTGAATGGCTTCAATAGATTTGGCAGAATAATCGCAAGCGGTGACTTGAAACCCGCAGGACTTCAATAAAACACAATGTCTGCCGGATCCTGCACCATGATCTAGCGCGAATTCGCCTTGAGGGATACGCGAGAGTATGCGAACAAGATTTTCATCTGGAAAAATCAGTCTTGACTTTTCTCTTTTATAATGAGTATCCCAAATTTCTGGATTCGATTTATTCAAATTTTGCATCGTATTTTTTCCTAATAGTATTATCTAGCTCTTCCGGCTTTATTTTATTGGATGCGCTGACTCCAATAACCTGCACACGACAGGCATTTCCTTCCTTTGTATTTAAGGCACTCCCTACTTCTTTTAAGGACTCCATTAAAAAACTTTCTCTTCAAAATCTAGTTCAGAGCGATTGAGAGAGGTTAATGTAGAATTACCCTCAGGAGGAGCAATAAAACAAATCTGAGAAATGGAAGCTTTTTTTCGATTCAAATTAGTATCAACGGCTTCGACCGGTTCATTTAAAAATAGACGGACGTAGTTTTTAAAATAATCATACGAGTAAAATTCTGGAATGAGAAAATCTGCCAAATACTCTCCCCCAATTTCCGGCATTATTTCCATTAAATAGATTTCTCCCCTGGCGGTTACTTTGAATTCTGCGACAATCGGAGAATTATCTAACTCAGTCAACTGAATGATATTCTGGCAAATGAGTTTTAGTTCTCCTTTCACTTTTTCTTGAATAGTAGGAAGCCGATGAGACAACTCTAAAAAAGGAGAAAAGGTTGTAGTAATTTTATCAGAAATGGAAACTAGCGTAAACTTTCGATTTTGCGCAAATCCTAAAACGGTAAGCTCAGATCCGTCAATAAATTCTTCGAGGAGAAATTTATCATTCTTAGCCTTTAATTGAGTTAAGCGTTCGAGTAAAGAATCAGAGGAATGAAAGACTTCGATTCCAAGTTTTGCGATATTATCCACAGGCTTTAGAATGCAGGGATAAGAAATCGTCTTGACAAGCTTTGGAAAATCGCGCAGGTATTGCCATGTATAAGAAGTTGGAACGGCTACTCCGCATTTACCCAAAAAAGCCTTCATGAGTTTTTTATTGTAAAATTTTTTCATATTGGTGAGATTTGTCCCGACTAATTCTAGCTTCTCAGCCAAATATGCCGCGGTTAAGACCGCTTTTCCGTAAGAGCGAACACCTACACCAACAATCGGCTCGGGTAGAAATAGTTTTAAAATCGCCGCATAGATTTTTCGAAAATCATGCAAAGATTGAATAATTTTGATTTCGGAATGTTGAAAACCAATGGCATCTCGATTTTGATCGACTGCAATAATTTTGAGCCCTAATTCTTTAGATTTTAGGATCAGAGGAAGCTGGTTTTTGCCTGCACCGATGGAAATGAAATAGCCGGATTTAAACATATGTCGCTATATTAAGATTCGTCCAATTGTTCCATTTCAGTCAAACAAAGTTTTTTCTTGACTTAATTTCTAAACCATTTTTATTATGTCCCATACTCTATGGAATCGAATAAAATGCATATCCCTATGAATGGAGCAAAGAAAGCCGCTCTTTTACTACTCTCCCTCGGAAAAGAGGAAGCCGCGAAAGTGCTTTCTCATCTTGATGATAAGATGATCGAGCAAGTTGTCTATGAAATGTCCCAAATTAGAATGGTTTCAAAAATTCAAAGGGAATCCATTTTAAACGAATTCAAAGACACTGTCGCCGAATTGCAGTTAGGTGATAGAGGAGGACTTGAGACTGCTCGTGAACTTTTATCCAAAACAGTAGGATACAACAAAGCGGATGAAATTTTAAAGAAGATAGACAAAAAAGAAATCGGGCAGGATTTCGAATTTCTAAATGATATTGAGCCAGTCATAATCAGTTCTCTTTTAAACGGGGAAAATCCACAAACAATAGCGGTTACTCTCTCTTATCTTCAACCCAAGAAAGCGGCTGACGTCCTAAAACATTTCCCTGCCGAAATGCAATCTACTGTCGCTCTAAAACTGGCAGCTACTTCTAAGACTCACCCCGAAGCCATTCTACAAATCGCAAAGATTCTAAAGAAAAAATACGATGCAAGAGACAAATCCGAATTAGCCCAAGCAGGTGGAGCAGAGTCCCTCGCGAATATTCTAAACTACATGGACAAGAACATGGAAGAAAATATTCTGCGTGAGTTAAACGATAAGTCTCCTGATTTGGCTTACCAAGTGCGTGACAAACTATATGTATTTGAAGACATTCTAAATCTAGATGCAAGAGAAATGCGAACCTTAGTTAATAAACTAGGCGGTAATGAACTATTAGTAATCGCTCTTCGAGGAGCAGGAGATGAAATCAAACGACATTTCTTTACAGCCATGTCCCAAAACCGTGCATCCGATATTGTAGAAGAAATGGACTCTAGAGGCAAAACAACATTACGCGAAATCACCCTTGCCCGAAACGATATACTCAAAATCGCTCGCGAACTAGAAGAAGATGGAATTATTATTTTAAAGAAAAGAAAAGACGAGTTTATTTAACCTAGATAGTTTTGTAGAATGGAACACCTACTCTACCTACTCTGTAGTTAAACGTAGAAATGCACTCTCATAGTTTGCAAACCTTTGCTTCCAGCGTATATCTTCTTGACTCATTGTGGTGTTAGTCCCATTAAATCAGATTGCTTCCAGAATAGGAAGAATTTCTAAATTGTCAAACTAGATCCCGAACGACGTTAAGAATCTCAGCAACACTTTAGAATTGTTGCAATGCCTTGACCTACTCCAATGCACATGGTGACAAGTCCGTAGTTGAGGTTACGCCTTCTTAGCTCATGAATCAATGTAAGCGTCATTCTTGCACCACTAGCGCCTAACGGATGACCAATAGAAATTCCACCGCCATTTACATTCACCTTTTCTAGATCAAGATTTAATTCTTTGACAGTGGTAAGAACCATTGAAGCAAATGCTTCCGAGATTTCCCAGAGATCAATGTCTTCTTTTTTCAGCCCTGCTCTTTCCAATGCTTTTAGAGAAGAAGGAATCGGTCCTGTTCCCAAAAGAGAAGGATGTACTCCTACAACGGCTGATGTGACAACTTCGGCTAATGGAGTGTAGCCATTGGTGATAGCAAATTCCTCTTCCATGACAAGTAGAACTGCGGCTCCATCGTTAATACCGGATGAATTTCCTGCCGTAACCGTTCCATGCTTTTTGAATGCTGTGGGTAACTCGGAAAGTTTTTCAAAGCTAGTTTCGATTCTTACATGCTCATCTCTATCTAGTAGAATTTTTTCGGAATTCATTTCGTATACGGGAATGATTTCTTCCTTAAAATATCCTTTTGCTTCTGCCTCTGAAGCTTTTTTGTGACTCTCATACGAAAACATGTCCTGGTCTCTTCTAGATATATGAAACTTATCCGCCATAATTTCTGCTGACTCGCCAAGTGTCACTACCGGATAAAGCTGATTTAACCGTGGATTGATAAACCTCCACCCGATTGTAGAATCGGCTAATGTATGGTTGCCCCGACTAAATCCAAGTTCAGGCTTAAGCATCACTAAGGGAGATCTCGTCATGCTCTCTACTCCGCCTGCGATGACTAACTTTGCTCTACCTGTTTCAATTTGCATCGCAGCCTGATTGATAGCCTCTAGTCCTGATCCACAAAGGCGATTGACTGTTACACCCGGAATCTCTTCCGAAAGACCTGCGAGTAAAAGGGACATTCGCGCCACATTGCGATTATCCTCTCCTGCTTGATTTACACAACCTAGAACAACATCATCAATTTGTAAATGATTGATTTTATTTTTATCTACTAGGTTTTGAATTACGATAGACGCTAGATCGTCGGGTCTAATACTCTTTAGCCCGCCTTTGTATCTTCCAAAAGGAGTTCTGAGTCCATCTACAATTACTGCTTTTTTCATATATGGTTTCTTATTATTTTATAATCGCTCTGCGTTAAATAAATCAATTGGTCTTGCGGATAAATTATATTAGCTTTATCGGGATTTAATCTAATTCCTTCTGTTTTGGAATCAATATAGCCAATTAAAATCCATTTCTTTTGATGGTATAGGTTTGTAAGAAGGGTATGGAAATCAACTTCTACATCTAAATACAAAGAAAGCGGCTGAATATCTAAGTCAACTCCTCCCTTCTGCAAAAGCTGTTCGTAAATCAATAAAATGCCGGGATTAATTAGTTCCATACTTAATATCTTTGACACAATTAAATTACCGAGCACATAATTAAAATTAGACTCAGGAATTTTTCTTACGACTTCTTCATTCTCTGGATTTTGAATTTCACATAAAATCTGGTAATGATAAGTTTCTGGTTGTTTCTTTTTGAGATGAATTAGTTTTAAAACTTTAAAGAGAGTATCGGTATCTTCACTAGAAGAATTTCTTCCATTCTCAGGAATTTCCTCCGAAGATAATACTAATATCTTGTCAAATTTCTCAAGTGGGATTCTTTCCATTATTTCAGATTCTGAAATAAACTCACACGGGAAAATAAAAATTTCCTTTGCTTCGTTCGTATTGAGATTAGAAACTTTTGATTTCCATTTTAGTTCGGATTCGTTTGCGTAGATAAAAATCTTTTTCCCTATTTTTTCAAACTCTTCTATTACATAAAGAACTCTTGAATTCATTCCAATAATGGCTATGACTTCTCCTTCTTCTTCCTTTCTTATAGGATTTTGTAAAAAAGAAATCTGTGTTGATTGGGATTGGTTTTCTTTGAATTGAATGGATTTCTCTGAATCAGCAATCAATATCAACTCATCACTTGCATTCAACAAATAATCCTGTGGAGGCGAGAGGATAACTTCATTATTTCTCCTTACTCCAACAGGTATCGCAAGTGGGAAAGATAAAAGAATAGACTCGAAAGTTTTTCCTTGTATACCCGCTTTAAGGAAGTAGATTTCATTTCCTGCATAACTGAGAAGTTCATGAAAAATAAAATAATAATTTGGATTTTGCAAAAGAAGCGAAATGAATTTGGCATTATAATAATTTTTATTAAAGAATACAGTGTTCCGTTCCTGAATGTAATCTAAGTAAACGCTGTTTTCTATTTCATTAAAGTTTAAAAGAATAGGAATTTCAGATGCTTTATTTTCCAGAAGAAGAGAGTGCACGGAAATAAAAGTCTTAATCACAAATGAATCCTGTGTTAAAAAATCTGAAGATTCTTTTTTCCCTGAATCATAGAATACGAGTATAGCTCTAGAATGAATCAAGTTCAATCGTTTTAAATCAGAGGTTTTGTAAGTAGCGCCTGTTCTAAATAAAATTTCAAGATAACGGTTTATTTTGAGTAGCTGCACAAACTCAGGTCTTGGCTCTTCCGTTAGAATAACAACGACTAGCCGTTTCTTTTCTGTTTTGCAATATAAATTTAACTCGGAAAGAATGGATGGAACTAGTTCACTCCAACCAAGAATTGCAATTGTATTTTCTTCGTGGACTTTTCCAGTTCCTCTTCTGATTTCATCAAAATAAGAATGAATGGTAGATACAACAATCGCAATGATAATACCATTGAAGGTAATAATGCCGATAAAAGTTAATAAAAGAGAAATTCCCTTGATAAGACTGTCCTCAGTCTCTATCGTATAAAGACTATCCGGACCGAGCAAAGTCAAAATAGAAAACCAAAAAACATTTCCCTGTTTAAATTTTACTCCGAGAGCGTCAAAGAGTAAACCAAACAATAAAACAAGACTTCCAACAATTAAAAACAAAAAGAGTAACTGTCGCCCAACAGATTTACTCAATTGTTTTTGGGAAATATAGGCAAGCTTATCCGAAAAAAGTCTCTCAATAAATAATAGAATTTTCATAGGCAAGACTAGATTCTAGGGATGCAATCAACTGGAAATAAAGTTTTTATACTAAAAGGGATTTGTATTGCTTATAATGTCTTTCGGCAATCGAGATTAATCCTTTGGGATTGTGGAAAGATATAAATTTCTCACAGAGCGCACTGAGCACACAGAGAAAAGAATTAACTCTCTGTAACCTCTCTCTGCTCTGTGAGAGATATTTTCTTTGCTTTTACAAAGACCCAAAGGAAAAGTGAGAGATTGGACAAAAGAAAATAATGTCTTAGTGGATAATTTCTTTTCCACTAAGACATTATTTCAATTGTCATTAAGCAAAACTTTTTATTGAAAGATTGAACTTGACAAGCCATTACAAGCTGTCCCTGCTGTTCCGGCGGAAAATGCAGAACCTCCATTGCCATAATAGTTCACTGTTCCAATATTTGTCCCGCTTGGAATTGTGCATTTTCCAACTATCGTTCCTAAACCCAAACCAACGCACGTACCACCTGCCGTATATGTCCCGCCACTCGTTGTACAATCAGTTTGACTTGCTGTGTTATTAAACAAATAATCGATGCATTTACTAGTAGTCCCATGCGAACTACAACTACCCGCACTAGTAACAGCTTGACTTGCCATCCCAATGTTGTAAGTTGTTGCAGTACCAGAATACAATACGACTTCGATGTAATAGGTAGTAGCTGCTGATAGACTAGTAAACTTCCCAGATTCAGCATTTGTTATAGTGCTAATGGCAGATGTGCTATAAGTAGATGTAGGGACGCTAAAAATATAGAAATCAATATCTCTTCCTGTATAACCCGATACGTTAATAATAGTATTAGTCGATAGAGTGGTAAATTTATACCAATGACTTCCACTCCTTCCGGTCGGATTAAGAGTCCGGCTGATTGAATTCGTAGCATTTACTGTAATCGTTGGAGTAGGAAAATAGGTAAGAGTACCAGTCGCAGTAGATGAACCTTTCGTCACAACCACATTTACAGTTTGATTTTCGGTAATGCTTGCAATCTCAGGCATTGTAAATGTAATCGAAGTGCTAGTTGCAGTAAGCACAGTGGCAGCAGTTCCACTGACTGTTACAACATTTTCAGTCAAAGTAGTAGAAAAACCACTTCCACTAATTCTTATTTCCGCCCCTGGAATATTCTGGCTATTTGAACTCGTTAATTTATTTAAAACACTTGTTACCGTCAATGAAGTCCCGGTTCCTGTCCCCGTTCCAGTGCCAGTCCCCGTACCAGTTCCTGTTCCAGTTGAGGAAGTAGACCTAGAGCTTGAACCACTGAGTAGAAGTGCTGCGATAGTAGGCGTGTTATCCGCTTTTTTTTCGGTTGGACAATTAGTTAGGGATAATACGAATAATCCCAAGATCGAAAGGTGTATTAATTTTTTCATAAAGATTCCTTTATTGTTTTTTATCTTAGAGGAATAATTTGAAATTGAATCAGCAAACAAATGCAAATGCAAATGCAAATGCAAATGCAAATGCAAATGCAAATGATCCTCGCGCGATATTTATAATTTTATAAATAAAATATCCTATTTCTGTCAATTTTTTTTAAGAGGTTTTACCAGAAAAATCTTTAGGATGTATCTTAATACTGTCAACTTAAGATTTTTTTACCACGAAGGGCAGGAAGATCACGAAGAGATTTTGTAATGAAATCCTGTCTTTTCTTCGCGTTCTTCCTGCTCGGAGTTTATACTGAGCATTGCCGAAGTATGGTTAAAAATCATAGCCTTAATAACTTAGCACAATTATCCCCACTTGGAAATATTATACACCTTAGTGCAGATTGCGTCGAATAGAACGCCTTCGCGGTGTAGGTAATCCTTGTAATCCGCTAAGTCAGATTCTCGTTTTTGTAGCTCGGGTGAAACGAGGCACAATTGAAATCCTGCTTCTTTTAATATCTGAAAGTTTTTATTATCAATGGGAAGCTTTGTAAAACAATCTACCCATACCCATTTTACTTTTCCTTTCATGCTGAGAATTGTATCGAGTCCTTCTAATTCGGAGAATCGAAGGGCAATGTTTTTCTCGCCTTCGTTTGAGAGAAGAAAGATCATAGGAAACGAAGAGTCTAACAAGAAGTATTCTTTCACATTGTATTTATGCACTAATTCCAAAACGCGATGCTCAATACGCTCTGATTTTATATTTAAGATCATGAGTCCATGGTGATAGTGCTTTAGATATTCTTCAAAGTCTTCGCCGTCTTTGAATGGATCGTGCTGCAGAATTAATCGCTCTCCTCTGTCTCGTAAGTCTAATTCCACGCCGTATTCTGTTGGAATTTTTTTTAGTTCTTCTACTGTGTTGATTCTATGAGCGATAAATTTCATACTAAATCCTTAACGTAATTCTTTCTTTAATTTAAAACTAAAATCTAAAGTTCTTTTAATGAACTTCCATTTTGAAGCGAGTCCTGTATTCCAACTAGATGCTCCATGAAGTCTTTCGGGGAAAACAACGGGAAACCGCAAAACCTGAAATCCACTTTTCTTAGCAGAATACAAAGCAAATAAATCTAAAGAAAAATCAAAAGGAGGATTCTTCCAGCTAGCAAATAGAGATTTGTGAAATATATTTGGTTGTGCATTGATATCCCAAAGGACTACTCCCATGTAAACGCTCTCAAAAAAAGACATTCCAACTGTAAAGAAATTATCAAAGATAGGTCTACCCTTTCGATTTCCTTTGATAAATAGATTCGTAGGATTTCCCGCTGACTCAATTAGGTCTAGCGCCTTGATTGGATCATACGGGTCTGTCTGCATGTCGGCGTGTGTCCAGCCTATGTAGTCTCCCTTCGCTTCTTTTAGTCCGGAGAGAATTCCAAATCCGTATCCTTGATTGACTTCCACAAGAACTGTGCGAGCAAAGGGATACTTTGGAATCAGCTCGTTTAACACCAACTGACTGTTATCCTTTGAGCCATTGTTTACAAGAATTACTTCTACATCATTTCTCTTGATGACCGATTGAAATTTTTCTAACACGAGTGGAATATTTTTTTCTTCATTATAACAGGGAACAACAATAGATAGCTTCATCTTACTTTACCTAGTTTTTTAATTATTTGAATACCCAAAACTTTTGACCTATGAAGTTGAGGATGGTAGAAGTTCCTGTGGCACATAAGAATGCAAATATTTTGTATTCGGGAGTAATGAGTATTACCCCGTGATTAACTGCTACATTCGCGCCGAGTGTAAGTGCATACAGAATAGAAAATTTTATTATCTCGGCAATGGAGGATTCTTTTTTTTGAAAGGTCAGATATTTATTTAAAATAAATGCAACAAAAGAGCCGAGCACAAACGATAAAGCCTTTGCATAATCATGCCCTAAGGAATTTACCAATAGAAAGTAAGAAATTAAATCCGTAAGAACTGCACTACAACCTGAAATTAAAAAAAATACTAACTCTCTTTTCATTGCCTCGGATATTTCTCTCTCATCTCATGCTAAATCCCGGGCTAGTAAACTGTCAAACTTTTTAACCAAATAGACATTGACTAATTTAAAACAGCGAATCTTCGCTCGTAGTTTGCTGCTTCTTCTAGCATACCTAAGTCGCGGTAGACTTTAGCTAGTAGTTTTAAGACTTGTTTTTGTTCTTTGAATTCATGGTCTAATGCATTTAGCTCATCTAAAGATTCGCGGTGTTTGCCGAGGCGACTGAGGCATAAAGCGCGATAGTATTTTACTAAGGCGTCACTTTGATTTGACTTTTCGATGATTTTCATGGCTTGCAAATAATTCTTCTTACGAATATTTTCTACAATGATTTCGCATTGGTTTGTTAGGTCTGGATATTTTTCTTCTGTTCTAGTTTCTGCTTCTTTTCCGATAAATTCAATTTTTACAATGGAAAAATCATCCGATAGTTCCCCATAATTTTGAAGAATAGCGGATATTCGTTGTAAATCTCCTTCTACTTCTTCTAACACTCTTAGGAAAAGTGTTTCGTCTTCATTGATAACTCTTACACCGTCTTCCTTACTTAAAACGAGATCATCTTTTCCATCAGATCCACAAAATAGCATATCACCTTTTAAAAGAACAAATTCTCTGATTTCCATATCATTTTCCGGCATACCAATCTTATGCGCTGAAATAGAATCTTCAATGAATTGCCCAATATTGTCTCGGTAGAGGATAACAAAAGGATGCTCCGCATTAATATAATTCATCACTCCCGTATCATTGTTTATGACTCCAATAACACAAGAAACTAGCATAGTTCCATCAAAGGCTTCCATCACTCTTTGAATCTCTGTAAATGTTTCTGCAAGCCAATCTTTAACAGAAATCGAAATGACTTTTCCGCGTGAAGCTGATCTTGCTAAAATGGAATTAATCATAGAGCCCATGACTAGCGCCCCGCCTGCTCCTTGCATAGATTTACCCATTGCATCCCCGTTAAAAAAGAAGGTATGAGATGTGCGATTAAAAAGTAAATCTCCAGAAATACAAAGATCTCCACCAATATGATGCTCTTTGTTTTTAAATTGAAATTTCTTTTTTTGATCTAACAAAAATTCGATAAAAACACTTTTACTCTTACTTCGATTCTGCATCAAAGGATTGGTAAGTAGAGAAGTTAAAAAATAATCTCCATCTTGTTGCATTTTAAGTTTTTGCACACTCGTGAGAGTCTCCTGCAATTCATTGGTTCTAATTGCAACTTTTTCTTCGAGCTGCTCATTGTATTCTTTGATCTGATCAAAGCTTTTCTTTAAATTGGAACTCATTTGGTTAAAGCTAATTGCTAGTTGCCCCAATTCATTTTGTTTATCTAGTTTAATATTTACATTCAAATTACCCTCAGCAATTTGTCTTGCCCCATCATTAAGAGTAATAATCGGAATCACAACTAATCTACGAATCAAATACCGAACTAAAAAACTAAACAATAAACCTGCTAAAAGAATAAACAAAAGCGTTTTTACAGCACCGCGTCGCAAAAGAACAATTTCGGAAATATCGCAATCAACTCCGATGACTCCAACAATTTTACCATCTTGTTTTAGAGGATAAAAGCCAGAACGGAAATTTCCATACTTATCTTGAAACTCGTCGGCAAATACTAACTTTTCTGTTTCGAATGCCTTGAGTGCTTCTTTCGGAGCGTCATCATAGATAAGAAAATATGTATCGGCTACTTTCTGTAATCCACTCGGTTCTCCCTTTCTTTGATTCTCTTCTACATGAGGAGAATAGGTAAAATTAAAACTATCTTCTTTTATAGGAGTAGCCACGACTCTTGGATCATCTCCCGACTCATAGGTAAAGCGAAACTTTTGATTTTTTTCATATAGCAAAACATATACATAGGCTAGATTGAATTTTTCTTGAATATTTTTAATCTTTTGCCATTTAGCAAAATACTCTTCAGTCAAATTAGATTTTTCATCCAAGGTTAATATATCGTTAGCCTCAATGATATTTTCTACTGCATAAATTCCATCCGCAATTTTATGCTCAACGGACTTCATCATATAGCTAGAATACTGAATATAAAAACTAATTCCTACAAATAGGGCAATCGACTGAGTCCCAAGAAAGAAAACTAAATTAATCTGTTTATTTACACTTTTACAATAACCTGCTATTATTCGCTTTAGCATAGATTATTCCACCGCCGGCATTTGTTGTGTAATGCAGTGGATACCACCGCCGCCTATGTTTACATTTTCGGGGTTAATCTGTATTATCTTTCGATCTGGAAATAGCTGGCTCAATATTCTAACTGCCGCTTGATCCTTTTTTTGGATTTGCTCGCTTCTACCTTCTTTCCAATACTTGGGAATTAAGACTGCCCCATTGGTTATGAGATAATTCATATAACTTGCTGCTAAAACGATTTTTATTTTTTCACCTGCAATTATTTTAGTTCCATCTTTAAATTCTAAGTCTTTTAAAAAATCATAGGTTCCATCGCCTGGACCAATCGTTTCAAATAATAATTCTGGCATTGGAAGTCGAATTATTTTGAAAGGTTTACCCTCTAAGTCAGTTTCTTTCGCCAATGTTTTATAGGCATTTTCTAAAACAGTTCTTCCAAGTTTAAGAATAGGATTTGTGTTTGCTTCTTCTTCAGAAATTTCTCCAAGAAGAATTGTATCTGTAGAGACGAATCTAACAAACTCATCAACATGTCCTCCAGTAGTAATGGGAGTGAAGTATCTGCCGGGTAACGTTCCAAGAGTTGAATGCTGATCTTCCGGGAGACCTTCCTTTATCCAAATAATTTTTTTTATATTTAAAACTCTTTTGTATTCAGCTTCTATTTGTTCTTTTGTTAAATTTGGATTTCTCTGGAAGGATACTGCTTCTGTAAGTAGCGCAATGCCGTTCCCATTTAATTCAACCCCTCCTCCTTCTGAGAAAAGATTTGCTTTGATTGTAGGTAAACCGAGATTATTCGCAATCACGCGATCTACCGTTTCATCGAAAGAATTTTCTTTCTGATAGCCCCAGAGATTAAAATTAAAATCGACAATGCGTCTTTCTTTTTTCCCATTTACTTGAAATATAGGTCCCATATCCCGCATCCAAATATCTTCATGAGGAGCTATATGAAAACGAACGTGAGAGAAAGGAATTTTCTTTGTATTGAAATTGGATATAATTTTGCTTTTTTCGTTTCCGTCTTGGACAATTAGATCAACTTTTATAAAACTAGCAAGTTCTCTCACGATACTTTCCGTTACATCACTTGCGTGTCGTCCTTTAATACTGTCAAATACAGGCCAGGCAAGCCAAACAGATTCTTGCTTCTCCCATTCAGCAGGTGTTCTAAATTCTTTTATATCCGGTATGCAATGAAATAAATTCAGAAGAACAAAGACTAGAAAAAAAAGAGAAACAAGTTTTGATATTTGCACAACCAAGGTTTCCATAGATGAGTTTACATTTACTATACTATATTTTTAATTTAGCATTCTTATTTGTCATTTTATTTTTTCTTTTATGTCAAAAAACTTAGGAGCACCCTAGATAAAACCTATGCTTATTGTTCAAAATAAATTCTACTCATATTATTTCACTGGTCAGTAAAAAGAGGAATTAAGAAGGTATTTATTATGTATAAATTAATATTAATTCTATTATTGGCTTTTCTAAATTCTTGTTCAAGCCCTTTGAATCCTTTTGCAAAGGAGAAGGAAGACAACTCGATGTTAATCGCAGCAGGAGCAATTGCGACTCAAAGCTCTCGCGGAGGCTCTGTAGCAACGCAAACCACTGTTGGTCTAACAACGGGAACGGTTGCTAGTATTGGCACTCCTTATGATTGGAATACGCAAGATTTAATCGGACCTACTGATCATTATACAAACTATGGCACGGCTCCTCAATTTGCATTGCATTCTAACACAGATGGAACGTTAGACATTGCGTGGCAGAATCAAGACGACAAAACAAAAGTTGTGATTACAAAATTAAATTCAGCATTTGCATCCGTCGGACATTTGCAAGTTACCTCTCTCGGTGCGTTAGGCGGCTACACAAAGGATGATACCGGAAATTCTTATATCATGACTGCAAAGACTACTGATATTGGTGATGCTCCTTCTCCTGATAATACAGCTAGAGCAGGAATTGTGGCACTTGCAAAAATTTCGTCTTCGAATTCCGTTTCATTTACAACGGATTTAAAAGCAAACCCAGCAAATAATACTTCTGGAATCGACTTGATTCATATTTTTAATCCGATGACAGCAGGCTCTTCTCGCATCCAATTTGGAAATGGAATCGTGCTTTCTTTCTTTGCAAAGAATACTGGATATGATTCCTCTATTAGCCGCAGACATCAAAACGCTGTGGTTACTACAGTGCAAACCGCAGATGGAGTCGAGATCAATGGAAAAAATGCCTATAGTCATTCCTTTGATCAAAGGATTATTTATGATGCGAGTAATAAACGTTTCGTTACCTTAGAATTGGGTGATGCATACGATAGAGCCATTGGTCTTAGCACCTACTCCGTCTCCGGAACAACAGGAACAAGAAAACCTTTTAAAGTTTTCTTAATCAAAGGCACTCTAGGACAAAACTACACATACACTCGATTAGGCGGAGTTGTGAATACTGCTAGCGGTTATTTAGTATTATTCTCTACAGAGAAAGAAACAACGGTTCCATCAGGACTAGGAATTTACCCAATGAACCTAGCGTTAGTAAGAATGACGAAGACACTTGCTGTAGCAGAAAGCTCGACTGGAAATGCAAATTATGATTCTACATTCAGTGGAGTGGATACGCAAGCAGTAACCTCTAATTCTAAATCTGTAACGAATAGAGGAATCAAATGGTTAACAAGTTACACTTCAATAGCCACTGGTTCTGCCGAAAGACCTAGAATAGTTCAATTGTCCGATGCTTCGATTATCGTGCTCTGGGAAGAATGGAAAGTAGCCTCTTCTTCTAGCTCTTATCTAACAACAAAGGCAATGCTCATTGATGCAGATGGCAATACTGTAAAAAGTGAAACTGATTTAGGGAAAGTCCATATTGGTAGAGGAGATGATATTATTCCTATTTGCTCAAGTGCTGGTTGTTTGGAAGCAGGTTGGGTAACAGGGGATAAGACCAATAAAACTCTAAAGCTTTATAAAGTGGATAAAAATTTAATTCTCACTACAACTGTTATCAAATAATAAAAAAAGGCACAGAATTTACTCTGTGCCTTTCCATTTTGACTATTGAATTTATTTACGCTTGTCTGGATTGGCTTTTCCACTTGTATGCTAAGAATAGACCAATGGTAAGTAGCAAGGTAACAAGTGCCATTTGGTATTGTCCAAGACCAACATGTCCAATGAATGCTAGGAGTTGACTATTCGGAGCATCAAGAGCTGTTTTATTTCCTGTAACAAATTTATAATAAACATTGGCGCTTGTAGCTGCATTTGGTTCATTGTACCAATCCGCATCGGAAGCACCGTTAGTCGCCATCCAATTGGCAAATCTCGGATAACCTGTATTCGCTGGATTACGAATGTCTTTTCCTTCTAAAGGCCATTTCCATAGACCGGGAACAATAACTACATATGGAAAGTTAGCTGCGTCTTTGTAAACTTCTGAGCCGTCTGCTTTTTTACAGAATCCGACTGGGTGAATTTCCCAGGTATTAAAACCACCGGCTGTAGTTGTTGCTTTACAACCTGGTCTTCCACCACCAGCATTTGCATAAGAGGTATCTGTATCCAATCTTGATCCATTTTCAACACGAATGTAAAGATCATAAGGAGCAAGTCCAATCACAGAACGAGCAACAGGAGTGGTGAAAACGATTTTAGTTTTTGCGAAAAATCCATTTACATATGTTAAATCGGTTGCTCTTGCATTCCATGATCCAGCCATAGTAGTTGTTGTATTTCCCAAGATTCTAAGTCCGTCTTCCAAATCTGTAACAGTTGGTGTATAAACATCAATACTGGTAGCCTGTGTTTTATCTTTTAATACTGCGGCTGATGCCTGTAATACGCCAGAGCCATTGTATACTTTTGATTCGTATGTAATATTAACAGTATTGGGCAATCTTTGGTAAACAGAAAGTTTGTTTCCTGCACCCGATGCCATCATCTGATAATTTCCTCTTACCTCTACAACTTTTCCCTCTGCGTTTTGATCTTCTTCAATGAAGTAAACGATTGTCACATCATTCAAGTCAGCATCCCCTAAGCTAGGAAATGTATCCTCGTAAGATATTGTATTGACTCCTTCAGTAGGAAATCTAACTTTCGCACTCTTAGTTGCATCGTTAGGATACGCATCTAAAGAATCAGGAACACCATCTCCATCTGCATCTACTACCGGTGTAGCTGCTGCAACAGTTGTGATTACAGAAGAAGTAACTCCAATTTTAATCTTAGTGAGCTTAATTAAAACTTCATTGGTTCCTTTCTTAATTACTACAATAGCAGGAGTTGCTGCTTGTCCATTGAAAGTAACATTTACAGATATGGAAGTTTCGACTGCGTTTACACTGAGACTTCCACGAACGAAACCGCTTACATCAGAGACCTGCAAGAATAGTCTATCGCTTTTTGAATCCTTAATCTCTACGACTGCACCTTTTACCGGCAAATCCGAATCATCTACTACTGTTGCATCTACGGAAACGCTGATGATAGTAGTTGCGGTTGTTTGTGTAATATAATCACCGCTTACTGTTACAGGCGCAGAATTGATAGATGCACTTGGAGTTGTTGTAGTCGGAGTGGATGTATTACCGGTGCTAGTAGCTGGACTGTTGGTCGCACTTGCATTACCATTACTGCTGACCGCATCACTTACAATTTGCTGTTGCAATTGCAGTGGAACTAATTGCTTCTTTTTATCCGAGCACTGTGTGCTGAATAAACTTAGAATGATTATAACTAAACCAATATTAAATTTCATAGATTCCTCCGTCTTTCTGTTAATTATGACGGGGATTTTAATTATAAAATTCCAACAATAGTTCTGATAAAAAAATTTGACTCAAAAAAAAATACAATAATTTGCAATGTCTTTGTTATATATAATTTTTAAAAGGTTAACTGATATCCTTGCGTAATTACATACAGGGAAATGCGAGTAAATCTAGTTAAAAAATTTCCTTTCGAAAAGGAAGACTAAGCTGAATCGTATAAACCGTATCTAGAATTTCTTCCTTTACAGTCCCACTTAGTAATTTTACTTTCTGACTGATACCAATATGTCCCATACCTGCATCGAGAGTAGAACTGTATTTAGAAAGTGATTTCATTTCTAATTGAATTTCTTTTAACTCTGTCAAATAAATCTTCCACTGACTATCTCCAAATCCATATTTCATGTCATTGTTCGATATCTCTTTACAACTGAAAAAAATAGATTTCTAAAAGCAATGCTACTTTCTTTAATAATATCAGAATCTGAATCCGAAATTTCAAAGATAAATCTACGGCTAATAGCTGTATACCGTCTAAGCAAAGTCATTTGTAGACCATTAATAAAATCAGCTTCCAATAATTGTTTATCTTCTAGCATTAGCATTCTATTTTTTATGCTAGAAAAAACTCTCTTTAGAACACTGGAAGCTTGATTCAATATATCAATCGGGATTTGATAAGTTTTCATTTGCTCAATTAGGATTCCAAGCTCAGTAACGTCGCCCTTAATATGGTCATGTATATCATAGAATAGATTTTCTCTTTCTTGAATTGTAAAAATTTGAGCTTCTAACTCCGCTATTTTTTTATCTTCTAAATAACTCTTTTTATACGCCTCATCTAATTTCTTAGTGCGCTCTTCTACTATATTTTCCAAACCTTCTTTAAGACTATTCAATTCAATATTACTGGCAAGCAGTGAATCAGACTTATCCGTTAACTCAAGAGCTAATTTTTCAGAAGTAACAAAGGCATTCGAGAAACGCATAGATAGGACAATTGCCTGTGAAAAAATGAAAGTTAAAAATCCATAACTTGCCATATGGTTTGTATGAATAAATCCCATGCTGTAAAGAATATCGCTCGCAATTGCACTAAAAAAAATCAGAGTGCCGATGATAAAAGTTAATGCACCCATGCGTTTATTTCTTACGGCTAATACCAATATAGCTTCAGTGTAAAGAATAGTTGTAAGCATACACAATTGAATTATTCTAAGTGTCCAGGAAGCGTAGACATAGGGACTAAAGAAAAAAGCGAGAAATGTCGCTGGAAGACATACAAATAAAATAGTATACGCAAATCTTTTAGAAAATTCTTTCGGGAAAAGATAATACACAAAAAGAACGAAGCTGGCTAATCCCAAGTATGCGGGAATATATTCAAATCTATAAACAAATAAAAAAGGAAGAAAAGGTAAAAAATCTAGTATAATTCTTTCCTCCATTGCCATGGTTCTGATTACGAGGAGAATACTGAGTATCCCGAAGAAGAATGGGGTCTTGTCTTTTGGTCTTAAAAAGAATAAAAATAAATGATACACTCCCATGATAAAGAGACTACCAACGGTTAGAAAAGTAATCTCAATTTTATTTTTTACTTTCTTCTCAATATCAGAGCTATATCCTAAAGACAATTTGTTCCATAGCCCCGCTGAAGGATGATAAAAATTAGAAATAAGAAATACAATTTCTAGTTCATTCGAATTTTCTTTTAATGGAAATGTCCCGTATCGCAAAAATGGAATCATGTCTTCTTTCGATTTTCCAATTTTACCAACAGAATAATGCAATACTCCGTTAACATATAAACTGTAAGCACTCGAAATATCTGTCATTGAAAAACTAAGTGGAGTTTTATCAGGAGGCATTAACACTTTCATACGATACATCGCATAACCTTCAGGCGGTAATGTTACACCATTTAGTTTATAATTTTGCCATTCAGATGGAACAGAGATATAGTTTAATTTTGTGGAATCATAGTTTTTGAAAAATTCTCTTTGCTGTTTGGAATCCTCAATGAGTTCATTCCAATAAAATTCCCAATCACCAACAAATTCAATGACTCCTGATCTTTCAGAAGAATTAAAATTCCAATCGCGTAAATCGATCACTCCATTTACAACTGTGGGGATAACTTTATTATTCCGGTTGAATTCGCAATTAGATAGAGAAATAAAAATTACAAGGAAGACAATCCACTTCTTGTAAAGTCGCCCTTCGAGAACCTCAGGGTGACAATCGTGAAAAAAGGCAATTCTATAAAACCTCTCGCAAAGGATTTTGGAGAGGAAAGTAAAAATGTATTTAGCCTTTTAAATCCACTTTAGGGAGTGACTTGGAGAGAGATTTGTAAATTTCTTCAGCTATGCCAAGAGATTCAGTTTTGGAAATATTTTTTGCGTATTCATCATAGAGCATATCATCAAAGATTTCTTCTGCGTGACCACCATCAATGAGACCTGACTTCTCAACGGACTTTTTCATTTGGGATAACATCATTTTGACGAAGATGGATTCAAATTCTACACTTGCATCGAATAATTTTTTGCGGTAAGGATCTGCGGCTACTTCTGCTTTGATGTTTTGAGGCAAACGAATAGAAGACGTTGATACTCTTCCCTGAATGGATTCATTTACTTCTTTTTGGAGTGCTTCTTCAAAAGTGGAATTTGACTTGCTACTCTTTAAAGAATCATTCATCCTTTGGATATTCTGAATAGAATTTTCCCCTAAGTTTAAACGATTTAAGTTGATAGCATTTTGAATTTCACTCATTGCACAATTACCTCAGCATGAAGGGCACCTGCTTTTTTCATCCCTTCTAAAATGGCTATAATGTCTTTCGTAGAAGCCCCGATTTTATTCAGCGCGTCCACTATATCAGAAACTTTGGTTCCTTCCTGAATGACAGAAATCAGCTCAACTTTAGTATCGTCAGAATCCTTTTTTTTGTTAGAAATAATTACATTTATTCCCTGTTTTGAGATAGCAACCTCGTCCACTGTGACGTTTGCTCCCATCACAATCGTTCCCGTTCGCTCATTTATGACAACTTTTGCCTTTCCATCTGGAGTTACCTGTAGGTTTTCGATGGAAGCAAGAACTGTCAAAGTTTCATCCGATTTTGGAAAGGAAACTTCTATCTCAGTCGGCGATACAGCAATTGCATCGATTTTTAACTTTTCTTTGATTTGTTTTCTGACTGCATCTAAGGTTGCAAAATCTTGGTTTTCAAGAATAATTCTGTATTTTAAATCCTTAATCTCGTTGCTATCTTCTTTGTTATCCTTTATACCATTCTGGAAAAAGTCAGACTTCATTTCTTTTTCTACAATCGCTCCGGCAACTATCGTTCCAACTGTCTTCGGAGAATTCTTAGTGTGACTTGAGCCTGTGAAAACATTGGCAGTATTTCCATATAAGTAAGACGTAGCATTGTAAGGCTGCGATGAACGGTTGTTATCCTTTCCACCAAAGGAAAGAACCCCACTGGCAACGGCTACTACCTCGTTATTCGCTCCCTTGAGTGGAGATTGAATCAAGACTCCGCCTTCTAAAGACCTCGCATCTCCAATCGAAGCCACGGTAACATCAATCTTATCCCCTACTCTTGCATGAGAAGGAATGGTAGCCGTGATTAGAACGGAGGCAATGTTACGGGTAATGTTTGCACCCTTCGCATTTCCAAGTCCCTGGTTCTTTAGATAATTTTTCATCGCCTCATTGGTAACAGCACTCTTAGTGTCCCCTGTTCCCGAAAGACCGGTTACTATCCCGTAACCTGTAATCTGATTATCCCTTAGCCCCTGAATACGGGAGATGTCTTTAAGTTTGACTTCGACTGAAAAAAGAGAGGAAAAGATTACCACCGATGAACACAGATAAACACCGATGAATGCCGATGGTTTGATTACAGTCATTTCGAACTGTTTTGCAATTTGGTTTCTTGTATTAAGGAAAGACAGTGAGAAATCTATCTTGCTTAGAACGATTCGGACAATTCGAACGAATCGCTTTAAGGCAGATAGACCTCTCACACTGGAAGTATATAAGGCTTTGCCGCTTCTACTTAGTGTGGTTCGAGGTGACAGGGGTAGTTTCATTGGCTTTCTCCGAGTAGGCGCTTCATGTTTTTTAGGATGATAGCTTGTTTTTCGTCGTTGGATAGCTCTGCTTTTTGAATGGTCTCTGTTCCGTTGGCGTTTTTCTTGGTCTTTAATTTGATATCAGGATCAGAAAGATTTTCCTTGGTTGGAGCAGTGGAGTATTCAATCTTGAGATTGGCAACCATATCACTCATTACTGTCTTGTCGTCTCTTACGTCTAACGGTGAAATTTGACCGGAGAGTTTTAAGCTATTTTTTGCATTATCAAATCCAACATCACGTGTGCCGGCTAATGTGAGTAAACCGGTAGTAGGATCTACGGCAGTTACTAAGACTGACATAGAGCCTATGATCTTTGCAGTAGATTTGGATTTTCCATTTTGTCTATGAGCTACACTTCTGTCGGCAGTAAATCCTCTCATCTCATCTACAATTTTTTTGTCAGGGTGAGAGCGGATAACAAAAGAATCATCCTTGGCACCTTCATAGACGTAATCGCCTTTCATTCCATCTTTAATCATAACGCGGATAATAGAGCCTAACCGTATGTCCTGCCCATTTGCATAGGGATTGCGATCCACCCATAGCGATTGTGCCTCTAAAGAAATAAAAGAAATATATACTATTAAACTTATTAAATTTTTCATTCGATTACTACTACTCCTTTGTCCATCGCTCTGCCGGTTAATAGGTGGTTAGACGAAAGACTGACTACTTTGACTGCCTCGCCTTCGTTGGCGGAATTTTTAGCGATACCTTTGCCTCTTACAAATAATGCGCCTTTCATATAGACTACATCTACTTCAGTGCCCTTCTCTACTAAATGAATTTCTCGAATTTGCTTTTTTCGAATAACAGATCCTTCCGTAATTGCGACTATTGCTGTGTATCCGCTGATGTCAGAGTGAAATCCATCTGCAATTGCATCCGCCGAAAAAAAAGTCTTTAGAGTAAAATCATTCTTAGTCAATTTAGCATTGCGTGAAATATTCTTAGTAGCAACAACGGTAGTCAATTGTGTCTCCACTAGAAATTTTAATTTCTTAGAATACACTTTATCTTTCTCTACATAAAAATCCAGTGAAAATATTTTTTGTCCGGGAGTAACTTTCTTTGGGATATTATTCCATTTTAAGGTTACACCCGCTGCGGGAAGATTTTCTTCCTCTCCAAGATAACGAATCTTAGCCTCTGCATCCGTGACACCTAACTTAGAATAGAATTCTTTTTCTAAAGAGTCAAGGATTTCTTCTCTTGAATATTTTTTATTGAGTGGAATTAGAATGCATTCCTTTCCGTAAAAAGTCAATTCACGGGCATCAGGCAATAGAGATTGTAAATCTTCTAACGAAAGAATCTTTAGCTCTTCTAAGTTTTCAAAGACTACTCTGTCTTTTACATCTTTATGAAGTCTCGCTATATCGCTTAACTTCACAGTTGACTTTTCTAAAATAACTCGGGGCTTTAAATATACAGAATTAGCAGAAAGGACTTGGAAGGTGAAGAGGAAACTGAAAAAGAACGATTTGTATCGCCTGTCATTTCGAACATCACTTAGCGACTGATTTGTAGCTAAGCGAACGGACGGATGGAGAAATCTATCTAGCAATAAAACAATAGCATTAAGCAAGATAGACCTCTCACGATAAAGCAGTTCGAGGTGACAGTAAAAATAAAATTATACATAGAACTCACCTAAACTGGACATATGCGGCTAATATCTATTATCTCTTAAGCGATATAGCAGTTGATAGCATACTATCAGAAGTCTGGATTGCTTTGGAGTTAGATTCGTATGCTCTTTGTGCAACGATCATAGCAACCATTTCTTCTACAATCTTAACGTTACTCATTTCTAAAAAGCCCTGTAGAATATCACCCATTCCTTCTGTTCCGGGAGCACCAGCAATTTCAGGACCGGAGGCAACTGTTTCTTTGAAAAGGTTTTTACCAATTGCCTGTAAGCCCGCAGGATTTACAAAGCGGTAAAGCTCTATTTGCCCCACAACGGTCGGACGAATATCATTTCCGATTTTGACTGTGACTTCTCCGCCTTCTGCGACTTGGAGAGTATTTAGAATTGCGTTTTCAGGTAATACAATTGGAGGCTCGAATAAATAGCCATTAGAGGTAACTACTTGTTGGTTGGAGTCAATTTTAAAAGATCCGTCTCTAGTATAAGAAAAGGTTCCATCTGGCATTTGGATTTTGAAAAATCCCATTTCACCGGTGATTGCCATATCTAGTTTATTTCCAGTTGATTGGAAAGACCCGATTTCGAATAATTTCTGAGAAGCTGCTGCGCGAACTCCATGCCCGACGTTAACGCCAGTAGGAATTTCACTCACTGCTGTTGCGGGAGTTCCCGCCAATACCTGGTGTTGATACACTAAGTCTTCAAAGTCTGCACGATTTTTCTTGAAGCCAGTTGTGTTTACGTTAGCTAAATTGTTAGAAATTGTGTCTATATGAAATTGTTGGGCATTCATCCCTGTTGCGGCTGTCCACAAAGAACGCATCATAAAAAATTACCTCTTTTTCTTTACTGTCGGCGATTTAGAAAAAAACCGTAGAACTATTTTTATGGTGGGAGAAAGATTTGCCACAGAGTCGCAGAGACACGGAGGGAGGGATTTGTCAATGCTCAATGATGTCAACTTCAGAAAATTAAATGGTAAGATAGGCATCCCTGCCTGTCCATGAAACAGGCAGGGATGCCTGTTCTCCTAGTTATGTGAATGGAAAGTAGAAACGGACATAGGTCGGAAAACAGAAACGGACATGTTTTTGGAGGCAGAATGGTAGATAGACTAAATTATTTCTAGAAGTAATTTAGAATGAAATGGTTAAAAGACAGATGTTTAGTAAGATTCAGAAATTACGAATGCAGGGATTTTCAATGGAGGCAATTGCCCTAGAATTGGGAATAAATCGAAAGACGGTCTCGAATTACGTTCAGATGAGCCCAGAGGAATATATTGCCTATGAAATGGAATCTAGAAGTCGGAAGCGAATTCCGAGTGAATATAAAGAGAAGATAATAGAGATATACCGCAATAACGGATTTAAGCGCCTCAACATGACTGGGGTATACGATTACCTCGAAGAGATTGTTGGTAAATTGGCATTTACCGATCGAACGTTACGAAATTACATCAATTCATTAATTCAGAATGGCGAATTAAAAATTTCCGAGACAATAAGGATGTATGAAAAAGTTGCACCTTTACCGTTTGGAAAACAGATACAGATGGATTTTGGTCAATACAAATTTAAATCAGGTTTAAAAGTATATATATTTGCCACACTATTATCTGCAAGTAGGTATAAATATGTTTCATTTCAAGACAGACCATTTCGTGGAAAAGATATAATCGATCATCTAATTAATTGTTTTGAATACTTTGGAGGTCAACCAGAAGAGTTAGTAATCGATCAAGATGCTGCGTTAGTTGCATCTGAAAATCATGGAGACATTCTATATACAAAAGAATTTTCTCATTTCATAGAAGAAATGAATTTGAAGATGTATGTATGTCGGAAAGCAGATCCAGAATCAAAAGGGAAGGTCGAGAATTTAGTTGGCTATGTGAAGCACAATTTTCTGGATATTCGAGATTATTCGGAGATAGAAGAATTATGTAAGAGCGGATTATTATGGTTAGACCGAAGAGCAAATGGAAGTATCTCCGCAGCAACGGGCTTAATTCCAGCCGATGTCATTACTGAAGAAAGAAAGTTTTTACATCCAATTCGAAATTCTATTTTTAAGATTAATTCGATTGTTAAGGATGAAAGAATTGTAAGTCAGCAGAGTTTTATTTCTTATCAAAATTCTTTGTATTCAGTTCCTACTGGGTACCGGAATCAGAAAGTAGAAGTAGCGGTAATTCTAGATATTCTCTACATCTACTCACTTGACAACGTATTATTAGCCGAACACGAAATAACCAGTATTTACAGGGAAAAAGTCATTAAAAGAGAACATTTTAGAGAGAAAGAGAAAAAGCTTTCTGATTTAAAAGAGGATATTCCCAGACTGTTTGCATTACCTTTATGGAAAGAATTTGTGCTTATGAATTTCAGAACGTTTCCACGTTATACGCGAGATCAATGCATATTGGCAAAGAAATATTTCAATAAGGATACGAATGAAAATTTATTATTGCAAGCCTTGCTCTTTTGCAATGAAAACAAAACTTTTTCTTTTAAGAATCTATTTGACTCCTACAATTATTTTTTCAATGAAGATAAAGCAGATCAGGTAGGAACAAAAAAAGAAGTTAAGTCATTTGAAAATAAAACGCTAAAGATAGATGTAAGTTTGAGAGAATTACAAGAATATACCTCTCACATTCTAGGAGAGGCGGTATGAAAATAAATAAAGAAGTTAATGAAATCACAACCGCTTTAGGATTAAATGGAATGAGAGAAAACTTGGATAAAATTATTCAAGAAGCAGAATCTAAAAAAAGTTCCTATCTTACATTTCTACTATCGCTTTTGGAGTCGGAAGTAAAAGACAGAACAAAAAAAAGACTGCGTCGAAATTTTACAGCAGCTCACTTTCCGATTGAGAAACAATTTGAAACTTTTGAATTCAATCGAATAAAAGGAATTTCTAAGATAGAGATTAACAATCTTTTAGATTGTGGATGGCTTGATAGAAAACAAAATATTCTTTTATTCGGTCCTCCTGGAATTGGAAAAACTCATATCGGTATCGCACTTGGATTCGTTGCTCTGAATAAAGGATACACTGTTTGCTTTGAGCGGGTAACGAGTCTTATGCACCTATTCAAAGTTTCTTCCATTCAAAAGCAAGCAGAACATAGAATTAAAAAAATCATGAAAGCAAATCTTATCATCATTGATGAAATCGGATACACCCCCATTGATAAAAAAGAAGCAAATCTCTTCTTTAATCTCATCTCAGAAGTCTATGAAAAATCTTCTATAATTCTCACCTCAAACAAGTCATTCGAAAACTGGGCGGAAATGCTTGGTGACACGACAATGACCGCAGCTTTACTTGATAGACTTTTACACCATGCGAAAATATTTAACTTACAAGGGATTCTTATCGCCTAAATAACAAAAATTTAAATAAGGAGGTCAATACTATTTCTTAAAATCTTCCCACCTTTTCTTTCCAACGAATGTCCGTTTCTGTTTTCCGAGCAATGGGTAATTCTACTTTCCATTCACAAGTTATTGTAAAACATTCAGTGCTTATGACAGCATTGAGTGCCTCTACCTAGGTTGAAGTTTTTTTAACACAAAGGGCACAAGGGTTTTCACAAAGAGCACAATGTTTACAATTTTTCTTTGTGATCCTTGTGTGTTTTTTAACTTAGTGTTCCTTGTGGTTAATTCTTTAATGAAAGAGAAAATCGATCAGAGTCTTAAATCTTATGACTTCTTGCTTAGACTCTATCCCTACTAAGATGTTAGATGCTCTATACTTGTCGATATACCAAGAATACTAAGTGGAATACTGTTAAGGATATTATCAAAGATACTCAATTTTCATTTTTCAGTATGTTTGATAGTATCATTGAGAGTATGTTTGATAGTATCTTTGAGCTATAGGATGCTTATAGGAATGTAAGGATTGGTGTTTTGTCTTGGGAATAAAAAGAGGTTTTTTACTAAAACTCTTCGTGCACTTCGTGTCCTTCGTGGTAAAATATCTTTTACCGAATGATGTTAAGCGATAATTGTTTTATAGAAAAAATATTTTCTCTAATCGAATCTTTAATTCTGTTTTTGTTTGGTTGAATAAATCCAAAAGAGGTAGGTTCTCATCTAGAGCTTTCATGAATACTTCTCTATTGATAATCGGGAGTTGAAATACTTTGATTAAAATCTTCGCGTCATTTGCAAATCTATCCGGAATCGTAAATTGACTTATAGACTCCGTGTAATTAGAAATTGTATTGGGGTAAAAGAGTATTATCTCCTGAATTTTAAATCGGATTGCATACGAGATCATTTGATACAAATCAGATTGGGAAACTCCCTTCTTGGGATTACTCTCTTCTGAAAAAATTATTTTATACTTTGTATCAGCTAGAATTTCTCTAGAGCCAATTTGTAGATGAATGTCGGGCTTAAGAGTAAAGGCATTCTCTTCATCTAAATATACAGAGGATATTTGCGATTTTGCGGTAATGCCTTTTATTTCTTTGTCTATAAAACCAAATACGAAATCTTCAAAGATAGATTCCATCGGCAATAAAAATGCAAATAGTTTTAGATTATTTTTATAATTAAAAGAAATACTATGATTCAAAAATAGATAACAATAATCCCTTACCGTTTCAAATTCTCCAAACATGGGATTGAATTTTACTTGCAGACAATCTTCTCGAGTGACAGCCACATCTTTTACTTCTTCTAAGATAAACAAAATCTCTCGCAGAAACTTCTTATTATCCGAATTTTCTGTAACATTCAAAAGTAGCTTTGCGACATACTTGATAATCCGATTAAACAAGTTATCAAATACAAAAGCATCGAAGGTGCAATTTAATTTATGCCAATTCCCCCGCGCAATATTTTCGTGGAGGTATTCATTTGTATTTAAACGACCTTTTATAAAGGGAAGCTCCTGGTTGATTTCCTCGTATTGTTGATAAACAGAATTTGACAAAAGCTCTCTTGTATACTTGGAAAATAAATAAATTAGGATTTCAAAGAAGTCACTCTTTTTTCCACCTAGAGAAGTTTGATAGTTTGGAAATTTAATCTTTCTACAGTAAGACAGCCACCATAGAATATGACTCTGCATTGCATTTATGTCATTTTCTGAATACTCACGATTATCCTCATAAAATATTTTTGGAAGTAGATTTATCTTTTCTCCCTCAAAATGAATTACACCTATATATTTATTGGATTTTATATGATTGGTTTTGCGTAAGAATTGAAGAAAGGGTTGAGCTTCTTGTTTAGAAGGTTCAGTGTCCGAATAAAAAGAATTCTTTTCTCTCCTACTCCAAATCACATCTAGAAATATTTCTAAATCAGTAAAAGAGCCATCAAAGGTTTCTTTGTTTTGGTATTCGAAGAGGTTTATCATGATTAACCTTCTATTTCTAAAGGCCAAATATCTTTCTTAACAACTAAGCCAGCTTTTGTTAGAATTTCTTTGACTTCTTTTTCATCATTCATGAAGTATTCTAATAGAGTGGAATTACTTTTCGATTCATTATCTCCGGTAAATCTTTGTTATCTCCCATGAAATAAGAATGTCCAATTTGAAAATCATGTCCCTTCCGATTCACAATCTCAGCATTTAGCTTCCTCAAAACTTCCTTGTGAAAGATTTCTTCTCCTACAATTTCATACAGCGGATACATGGCTTCAAATACAAAGCGTCTTCTAAGTGCTATATCCAAAAGAGCAATCGACTTATCTGCTGTATTCATCGCTCCAATGATAAATAAATTAGAAGGCACAATAAATTCTTCCCCAGAAGGCAATGTGCATTTAAGAGGAATCTTTCCATGTGATCGTTTATCAGGCTCGATTAAAGTAATCAACTCTCCAAAGACCCGAGAAATATTCGCCCGATTGATTTCATCAATGATGATAACATAACTTGGAACATCAAAAGATTTTACTTCCTTAAAATTTTCAAAATCTAAATTGGCTAATAATTTTTCTTTGTATCATAAGATACTTCCTCATCCACTTCATCAGCAAGTTCTATCTCAGGATTTTTTTTATAGGTATTATAGAATTGAATAAATTCACGCAAAGCCACCCAATACACAGTAGTATTACAACCACCAATTGCATCTCGAATATCTTCATGAACATTCTTAATCTTTTGCATAGTAGGGAAAATTTCAAAAGTTTTAAAAGCCTATTTCCAGAAACAGTATAACCTCGACTTCTATTTTCATGTTTAAATTCAATATTATCATTTTTTGTGAATGAACTTATAGTTATCACAGAACCGGTTGAAGTCTTAAACTCTTTTGACTTTAAAGATTTTAAATGTTCAACAAAGTCTAGGTAAATTTCATTTTCATCGAGTTTTTGTTCTTTGTCTTTCTTACTTGCGCTTTGTTTTTTTCGGACTTTATAATATTCAAATAAAGCGTTTACTGCAATCCTTTTAAACACTCCATCCTTTCTTTCAAAACTCAAATTACCTTCAGACTCTACGTTAGGTCTTAGCCCCTGTATAAAATCTTCATAGCCATAATTTTGATGAAAGGTAATAAACTCAATTCGATCTCCAAGATTTGCATTGAATATTCTTTGTGCTTCTTTATAATCAGAAATTTTTTTATTCTCAATGATCTCGGCTGCTCTCAGAATTGTATGATAGGTCTTGCCTGTTCCCGGTGGTCCGTAAAAGATTGTATTGAGTGATTGAGGTTTCATGTTGTTATCCTTTGCTTGGGTTGGGTTCATGTTTGTATTCATTTCGTATGAGGCATTTTCAAAATTAGTATCATGAAATCTTCGGAAACTAGATTTTGATGTTCGTTTTAATTCTTTATCAATGGCATCAAAGATTGTAGGTTTATAGGATTCAACCATACCAATATCATGAAAGCGATTGAAATAAGGTTGTGGTGGATTCCCATCAAATGGTTCAGAATGCTTAATTCCTATTATTTTTTCTGATGTGATTACTCCGTATTTGCCCCTTGAGTCTCCGTAAAAAAGAATCAATCCATATCTTTGAACAACGATAAAGCTTAAGCGATCTCGCTTGCAACTAAAAGAAAGTCTTTCATCACCTATCTTTAATTGAAAATGATTTAGGATTTCTTTTAAAAATTTAAAATAGAAATCGATATCTTCTTTTGGATAAATAGCAAGCGCTTTTGCAAAGGCATTTTTACCTTGTTCGATTAGATCAAGGATTGCAATATATTCGTCTTCTGTCGCAGAGAAATTGGTTCCTTGACTCCCGACGTTTAATTCTGATAATTCAGGATTGGAATCAATCTGTGCTTTTAAAATGGGAGAATCTACAAGATTGTGGGTTACTTGCAATTTGACTCTAGAAGAAATTTCATCACCACTTTTATCAGTATAGTATTTCGTTTGACTTCTTTCATCCCGTCCTTCATAGACAGTTGAGGTTACTTCTGCTAATGCGTAACATCCTTGGGAGGCGCCTGTAACCCAGAGAATTACTTTATCGTCTTTTTTAATTTCGGTCTTGTGTGCACTTACTCTCCAAGTTTCAATCTCATTGTTTTTAAGTGCATCCACTATATTAAAAATTTTTGGATTGCCTTGAAATATCCAATAGTTTGGTTTATCAGCTTTATTCATATACCCAATCCATGCTGTAAAACAGAAAGTCTCTTTTCACTTCCAAATTTATAAATATAGGAAAAAAAAGTAAATGGATCGATTTCAATTAAATCTATATCCTTTCCACTTGCATCTTTATCATTAAAATTTGTGATTCCAACTTTCTTTAAGAGATCAATCAATTCTTTCTGATTGTTTTGTTTCGTTGCTAAAAACTGAACTAACTCTTTATGAGTAGCCACCCATGAAAAACGAATTGGTTCATTGCTCATTTACAAAAAGCCTCTACCTTAGTTACTAAAGCACCACCATTAGTTACATAGAGTAAAGAGTCAAATAGAATAAATTTGCGGTCAGCCCTTCCGTCAAAAAAATCACAGTTCATACAATGATCCACAACCACAAAAGAATCAGCAAATCAGTTTTTGTTTTCATACTCCCCCGTTTTTTTATACGTTGTGTCTAATATACATTTGGCACATTTTACTTTTAATACTAGATATAGTAAAACAACAATAGACTTCGAAAAATAAAGCAAGTCTGTATAAAATAGCAATTGGAAGATTGATTTCTATGCAACAAGATATAGAGTTAAAACAGAATTAACCACAAGGTCACAATGGATGAAAATGATTTATCAAAATTAGTTTTTGATTTGGGATTAAAGATTCACAAAATTTTAGGTCCAGGTCTTTTAGAAAGTGCTTATGAAGAGTGCTTGTATTATGAAATAGTAAAGCAAGGCATTGAAGTTGAAAAACAGAAAAAGCTGCCTTTGATTTATGAAGAAGTTGAGTTAGAGGTTGGATATAGAGTTGATTTATTAGTTCAGAAAAAATTAATCATTGAAGTAAAAGCTGTCGAATCATTGAATAGCTTACATATGGCTCAACTATTGACTTACTTAAAACTCTCCGATTGCAAGCTAGGGCTATTAATCAATTTTAACACTACGCTATTTAAAAAAGGCGTCAAAAGAGTTATCAATGGATCTTTAGAATGATAATACCAAAACCCTTGTGCTCTTTGTGAAAACTTTGTGTCCTTTGTGGTAAAAAAAAGATTTAACACAAGGCTCACAAAGAAGGCACTAAGGACACTAGGAAAAGAATAAGAACAACAAACACAAATTACCCGCAACCACCATACCCTTGTGACCTTTGTGCGAACTTTGTGTCCTTTGTGGTAAAAAAAATGATTTAACACAAGGCTCACTAAGAAGGCACTAAGGACACAAAGGTTTTTTAAATAGAAAAGGATAACATTTTTTTCCTTTTCTAAAATCAAAGAGTAAATACAATGAATTAACAAAGGAATAATTATGATAATAGATAATATGCAAATTTATATAGCAGAGCTAAAAGGAAAGATTGCATTTGTAAATGAGAGCAACACTGCATTTAAAGAAATTAGTTATAGCACGGGAAGTTTTTTTTCGGATGGGGATACTATCATACAATCTGCTGTTCCTAGGTTTAGATTACAAGATATCCCCGCAAAGAGTCATGTTATTATTGAAGATGTGGATGTATTTGAAGATGGAAGAATCAGTTACACAAATGCAAAATTTGTTGAGACAAATGGAGAAGTTACAGAAGTAAGAAGTCTTAAAAAAAGAGAAATTCTTCATAGTGATCCCTTTCCTGGAAAACGAATCGAAAGAGAGCTAGAAGAAATAAGTTAATTTTTAATCTTAACCAAATCTATATTCTAGAATCATAAAAAAAACTCATCTCATATTGAAGCTTGCATAGCTTGGCTGCTGTTGAGTGCAGTGAAGGGGTGGAAGCGAAGTCGAAGTGCAATTGAATTATCCCCTTCCCTTTAGGGAAGGGGATAATTCGGAGTATCTGACACTGCTGTAGAATGTGGGGTTAGGTCAAAAGTCCGACAACAATCAATCCAAGTCCACAAGTCCCGTCTTCACAAGTCTATCTATTTTGAGTAAATTCGTGAGTAGCCTCTCCGTTTTACTTAGATAGAATTGAGTTGTAGAATCTGATTTTGCAGAAGGAGGATCGGGATGCACTTCCATGAATAGACCTTCGATACCTAGTGAGACTGCACCGGTCATTAGATCAGGGATAAATTCCCGTTGTCCGCCTGTTATATTTCCTGCTCCACCGGGGAGTTGAGCAGAATGAGTTCCATCAAAGATAACAGGAATATCCATACTGTGGAGAATGGGTATTACCCTTAAGTCAAAGACAAGGTTATTGTAACCAAAGCTTGCACCGCGCTCTGTCACTAAGTATTTTTCTGATCCACATTCACGGATTTTTTCTTTGATATGCTTACAGTCTGCCGGTGCTAAGAATTGACCCTTCTTTACGTTCACCCATTTACCTGTCTTTGCAGCTGCTTCTAGTAAGTCAGTTTGTCTGGATAAAAAGGCTGGTATCTGGTAAACGTCGATTACATCTTTAAGTGCATTGATTTGTTCTACTTCATGAACGTCGGTTAATACCGGTAAGCCGTATTTAGATTTGATAAACTCTAAATTCTTAATCCCTTCCTTAAGTCCCGGACCACGGTAAGAGTGGATGGAAGACCGATTCGCTTTATCAAAACTACTCTTAAAAATAAAGAAGATTCCCAGTCTTTTTGTAATATCTACCATCACAGCAGCTACTTGATCTAGAAGTTCTCTCGACTCCATCACACAAGGACCTGCAATTAAAAAGAAAGGCTTGTCACCTCCAATTGTAGTTCCATTTAAAAATTCTCTTTCCGTTGAACGTTTACTCATGATTAACCTCTTTTTATTTTGCTATCTTCACTGCTGCGCGAATAAATCCCGCGAAGAGTGGATGTGGATTGATTGGTTTTGATTTGAATTCAGGATGGTATTGCACACCGATAAACCAGGGATGATCTTTAATTTCAACAATCTCCATTAATTTCTCGTCAGGTGAGTATCCCGAAAAATCCATTCCCGCTTTCATAAACTGTTCTTTGTAGCGGAGGGTAAATTCAAACCTATGCCGATGACGCTCAGAAATTTTTTCTAGTTTGTATTCACTGAATGCAAGAGTTCCTTTCTTAACAATGCAAGGATATGCGCCTAACCGCATTGTGCCGCCCATTTGTTCAATCTCCATTTGCTCTTCAATGAGAGAAATCACAGGATGCTCGGTTGATGGATTAAACTCGGTGGAATGTGCACTTTTTAAACCTACTACATTTCTTCCGAATTCAATTACCGCACATTGCATTCCCAAACAAATTCCAAAGAAAGGAATCTTTTTGGTTCTTGCATAATTAATTGCGAGAACTTTTCCTTCGATTCCTCTTTCTCCGAATCCGCCGGGAACTAAAATTCCATGCACGTCTTTGAGTAATTCTTTTACATTGTCTTTGTTTAACTCTTCGGGGTTAATCTTTGTAAACTCCACGATTGCATCATTTGCAATTCCCCCATGAGAGAGAGATTCGTAAATGGAGCGATAGGCGTCTTGGAGGCTAATGTATTTACCCACAATTGCAATATTTACTTTCTTAGTAGCATTTAATATACGTTTGACCATCTTCTCCCATTCACCGAAGTTGGATTTACCAATTTCCATATTAAACATTTTTAGAACTACTTCATCTAGCTTTTCGTCTTTATACATCTTAGGAACTTCGTAAATAGAAGAAGTAATATCACTGGCTGAAATTACATTTTCTTCTTTCACATTACAAAAAAGAGAAATTTTAGATTTCATTTCTTTTGTCATCGGGTTTGCGATTCTACAAACTAAAATGTCCGGTTGAATTCCTAAGGCTAATAGCTCTTTAACGGAATGTTGCGTTGGTTTGGTCTTAGCCTCACCTGCTGCCGTAATCGTAGGCACTAGCGTCAAGTGGATAAACAATACTTGCCCTGCTCCGTGCTCATAACGCATTTGACGAATTGCTTCTAGAAATGGAACGGACTCTATATCGCCTACCGTTCCACCTATTTCCACAATTACAAAATCAGGCTCTTGCTCTTTAGCTAAGAGATGAATTCGATTGCGAATTTCATTAGTGATATGAGGAACTACTTGCACCGTGCGCCCGAGGTAATCTCCCTTGCGCTCTCTTTCAATCACAGAATAATAAATCTGCCCTGTAGTCACAGAATTTTTACGTGAGAATTGAGACGTGGTAAAACGCTCGTAATACCCTAGATCCAAGTCGGTCTCAGCTCCATCGTTTGTTACAAAGACTTCCCCATGCTGGTAAGGACTCATCGTTCCGGGATCAATATTGATATAGGGATCCATTTTTTGCAATGCCACTTTATAACCACGTGCTTCGAGTAAACACCCTAGCCCTGCAACCGTAACACCTTTACCAAGAGAAGAAGCAACTCCACCAGTTATAAAAATATATTTTGACTTAACCAAATCTTACACCTTTTTTAATTTGTATATTTTAAAGCTCTTTAAACTATAATTTAATGATGACTATTTAAGGTAAGAATTAATAAAGTCAATTTTGTAAAGGAAATCAGTTTTTTTGCAGACCTTATGAAAAAATATGAACCACTCACTTATATTCTAATGGGAGTTGCATTTGCACTCATCATGAGCTTCGTTTTTTTAAAAGGAGATCGCTACAAGTTTCAAAAAGAAGTCACTGATCCAAAAAAAATTGAACAGCTAAAAAAACTTGAAAAACTAGATACCACAACAGAGGAATCTATTGCCGAAGCATTTCTAAAAGAAGTAAAACGAAATCTAAAAGACCCACTCAGTGTTGTTCTGATTCAAGTAGTTGTCGTTTTATTATTCGCGCGTTTCTTCTCAATGATCTTTAAAAAACTAGGACAGCCCTCAGTCATAGGAGAAATATTTGCCGGTATTGCGCTCGGTCCTTCTTTTATTGGATTCTTTTTTCCTGAATTCTCCCAAATCTTATTTCCCAAAGAATCGATGGGTTATCTAAAAATTCTAAGTCAGATAGGTCTTGTGATTTTCATGTTCATCATCGGTATGGAATTAGACGTTGCAGTTTTAAAAAAGAAAGCGTCATCCGCCATATTCATCAGCCATACAAGTATAATTTTCCCTTATATACTTGGAGTCTTATTATCTCTATATCTATTCGATGAATTCGCTCCAGAAGGAATAAGCTTTCTTTCTTTTGGATTGTTTATGGGAATTGCTATGAGTATAACAGCCTTTCCTGTTCTCGCGAGAATCATCCAGGAGCGAGGCATCACAAAATCCCCATTGGGGGTAATGGCTATTACCTGTGCCGCTGTAGATGATATTAGTGCTTGGTGTATTCTTGCTATTATAATCGCCATTGTAAATGCTGGAACAGTTTACATTGCTGTAGTCACTCTAATTATTTCTCTCGTCTTTATTGCAATCATGATTTTACTCATTCAGCCACTACTCAATCGAATGAGTAAGATTTACATTACAAAGGAAATCATTGGCAAAGGTGTATTAACCGCTCTTCTTTTAATCGTCATTGCCTCAGCCATTTTCGCAGAAGGAATTGGAATCCATGCTTTATTCGGAGCTTTCCTGGCTGGCGTAGTAATGCCTACTAACACAAAACTGCGAAAAGTTTTAACTGAAAAATTTGAAGATTTCAGCACAATCTTTTTACTCCCTCTTTTCTTTGCCTTCACAGGACTCAGAACAAAGGTAGGACTACTCAATGATTTACACCTCTGGACTGTTTGCTTTCTTATCATTGCTGTGGCTACTATAGGTAAGCTGGTGGGAAGTATGCTCGCGTCTAGATTTACTGGCATGTCCTGGCGAGACTCCTTTTCTATTGGCGTTTTAATGAACACTCGCGGATTAATGGAATTAATCGTTCTAAACATTGGCTATGATCTAGGAATTATATCTCCCACTATTTTCGTAATGATGGTATTAATGGCGTTAATCACAACTTTCATTACAGGACCTTTACTAAAACTTTCCATCAAACCAGAAGAGGAAGGTAAAATGGAATTAGGCGTAAGTTCTACTTCTCCGATTTTAATTACCTTCGGACCAACTGCCGCCGGTGTATCGCTTTTGAAATTAGCCAGTGGAATCAGCGGAAAAAATGGAAGTATTGCCGCCTTACACCTATCACCCGTTCCAGAAAACATTTCCATCACGGAAACAAATCATAGTGTAAGTATCTTCGAGCCTTTGGAGGCTCTCGCAAAAGAAAGAAAGATTAAACTCAATACAATCTTTAAAGTCTCTGATGATGTTACGAAAGAAATTTCATCGACTGTAAGAAAAGAGCAATCTTCTTTAGTTTTAATGGGAGCCGCCAAACGCATATTTGGTGACAATGTCCTCGGCGGAAAAGTAGAAAGCGTTCTTTCTGAATTGGAATGCACAGTCGGTGTATTTTTGGATAAGCATTTGCATGACATCAAATCTGTGGCAGTATTCTATGAAGATCCAATAGAGGCTAATTCCTTGTTACACATTGCTTCTAACATATACAAGGCTTCTACTGAAAGAATTCATTTAATCAATGATACAGACCAGGAACCGGATAGAAGACTTATCAAAGAACACTTTGGAAAGGTAATACCGATTATCCCCTCATGGGAAATGAATCGTAAAAAATTAGGAACCTACTCTCTTGCTATCATTGGTTATAAACACTGGAATGATATTCAAAAAAATCCAGAAAAGAAATTACTCTTCGCAGGGGAAAGGCAAGATTTTCTACCAGATATCAATCTTCCCATTTTAATCTTGCGAGGTTAGAAATCAAAACTCAAGATGAATTTTCTTAAGCATACTTTACTGCTAACGCTTCTCGTTCTAACTATATACCTTAGAATTGAAAATTATATAATTACTTCAGCCAAGCCAAGACTCAATCTATATGATACGCAAAAACCAAATTCAATTTTAACTTCCTCGAAGGCGGGAAGTTATCTGGCGGCGGATAATGTCAGTTTCCGTTTCAAGGAAAATATAATTCTACTTCTTAAAAATGTAAATGCAGAAGTTATCCCTATCCAACCATTGAAAGTAATTAATCTAGATGATGTGAATGCATTTTTAATCAATGTTTCTAAGGCTGATGTGTTCATTGCAAGCTCTACTTTAAAGGTGATCATGAAGGATAATATTTTTAATTATCCAGGCTCCCCATTAAAAATAAAAGAATTAGAATTTCCAAATCCAAACTCCAATGAAATCAAACTAAGTGGAAGTTTAAACTTTGTTATATGGCTCGAATTCGAATTACTCGGGAAAATTTCCTTAGATGAAAAAAAAGAAAAGATTGTAATAACAGCCGAACAAATTACAGCACTTGGAAACCCTTACGCAAAATCTCTCTTAAGCGCTGTAGGATTAAACTTAGAAAAGCTTTTGCCTGTCCCGGATGGTCGAGGCATCAAAATCAAATCAAATCAAATCTTTGTTGAGCCTTTTTCTATATTTCCTCCGCCAAGACTTTCCGGCACACTCCAAGACCTTGCAATAGAAAATGGAAAACTTCACTTAAATCTAGATAACGGTAAATCAGTCTTAGTCCCAACTATGCCCTACCCTGCTTCTAAAAACTTTTTATACTTCTTCACGGGAGATTTAAAATTTGCAAAACTTTTTATGGTTGAAAGTTCTTTGCAAATCTATGATAAAGATGAATCAGACCCATTCGATTTCTTTATGGAAAAATATCTTTTAGTTTTAGCCAAAGCGGGAATCGTAACAGTAGCAGAAGATAGGGCTTTAAAAGTAGTCATGCCCGACTACGATGATGTTTTTAAATAAATTCTTCAAGAGGAAAAAATGTCCCTATTTACTACAATTAACAATTATGGAAAGATGGTTAAATTTTCACACACTCTCTTCGCTCTTCCTTTTGCAGGACTTGCAAGCGTTATTGCCATTTTAAAATCAAACTTAACACTAAATGAGCTTCTGTGGAAACTCCTGCTTATCCTCATTTGTATGTTTGCTGCCAGAAGTGCAGCAATGGGATTTAACCGATATGCAGATAGAGAATTTGACAGGGCAAATCCAAGAACGGCGAACAGGGAAATACCGTCAGGTGTGCTGTCTGAAAATTCAGTTCTCTGGTTTACGATTTTTTTCGGATTGCTTTTTCTGATAGCGAGTTTTCTATTAAGTCCACTTTGCTTTTATCTCTCCATTCCTGCTCTTGCGATTATTCTTTTTTATAGTTATAGCAAGCGGTTTACTTTATTTTGCCACTTTATCCTCGGACTTGGAATCGGTATTTCACCAAGTGGTGCCTGGATTGCAATTCAAAACAACTTAGAGCTAGTTCCAGCACTTTGGTCGTTTGGTCTCATGTTTCATATCGCAGGATTTGACATTCTATATTCTTCGCAAGACGTAGAGATTGATAAAAAATTAGGACTACATTCAATTCCAAGTAAGCTTGGACTTCCAATTGCGTTTTGGATTGCAAGACTCTCACATCTAATAGCATTTAGCCTATTCGTTTATGCTGGAATACTAGCAAACTTACAAATCTTTTATTTTATATTCTTAACTATCACAGGAGTTCTTTTTATCATAGAGCATTTCCTCGTTAGCCCCACAGATTTAAAGAAAATCCCAATCGCATTCTTTCACATCAACGCATCTATCAGTGTAATTTTATTTATAGGAATACTATTAGACAAATGGAAAGAATTATTGGTAAAATTAAGTGGATAATGGAATGAAACTAGTATTAGGCATTGCAGGGGCGAGTGGGTCAATTTACCCAGCTCGGTTTATTAAAAAGTTATTAGAATTAAACGGGGAAACCTTCTTAATTGTAAGCCCGGCGTCAATTCGAATCTTTCGCGAAGAGTATGAGACTAATGTGAATACTCCGCAAGAGATTCTTGACTTCATTATTAATAGGTGGCAAATCACGAATATCCAGAACAAGATTCACTTTCGTCCCTTTGCAGATATTGGAGCAGACATTGCCTCTGGTTCTAATACCTGGCAGGCAACAGTAATCCTCCCCTGCTCTATGAAAACAATTGCATCGATTAATGCGGGGCTCACCGAAAACTTAATCGAGCGTTGCGCTGATGTTACCTTAAAGGAAAGAAGACGGCTAATCGTTGTTCCCCGCGAAACTCCTTATAACCAGATTCACTTACGCAATATGCTTTCCTTAGATCAGGCAGGTGCTATTATTCTCCCTGCATCCCCTGGTTTTTACCAAATTCCTAGAACAATAGACGATTTAGGTGATTTTATTGCAGGTCGAATCTTTAATTTGCTAGGGGTAGACGCAGGGCTTTTTCCTAAGTGGATCGGCTAAGTGACTAACGCATTCTAATTCACAAATATAAATTGACAATAGAAATAATCATTCTATAAGTATTCTTTGAGGTAAATCCACATGGGAAAACTTTTAAGAGAATCAATACTTACACAAGCAAGTCAAAAAAAAATTAGCACTCGGAAAGCCTTATTCATTTTCTTTCTGACTCTGTTTTTTATTTTCACGCCACAATGCACCCAAAAGACAAAAACTTCAACGGCAGAGGCTCTTCTTTTGAATCGAATTAAATCTCGAGGGCTTCCTTCTATCCTGAGAACAACTAACGTTCCCTCGCGTATATCAATAAATTTACCTGCAAGTGTAAAAAGTGCCCGTAGCAATACAAGTGCTTCTATTCAAAATTCCAAAACCCAAAGAAGCGGCAATCCTTCATTTGCCACTCTTGCTGGCCCCAAAGCTGATGGTTACCTCACCATCAATTCAGCAGTAGAAAAATTTAGTAAGCTCGCAAATGATGTAGCGTTTGAAATGCTTTTAGTTGACTCTTCGATAACAGAAGCCAAGGTAACCCCGGAAGTTTGCATCAACGGTGGTCAGACTACAATCAAAGTTACGGACAGTATGATCGCTTTGGTAAAAGAGGCAATGCAAGAAACTGGAATGAGTGCCGAAGAGGCAGCAACAGAAATTGCATATCTACAAGAAGAAGGTGATCTTCCCTCAGTAGGCTCGTCCCTTCCTAGTCCAGCAATCCTTTACAAAAAACTCTCTGGCGATTTTGATCACCAAGTCCAATACTCATTTGCCTCTAATCTTATGGTTCATAAAAAATGTCCCTCTAGTGGCAAATTCAATAAGTCTCTCAAATACACTGCTGACTTTAAAAAAGTATCCTTTGGACATGAAGAAACAATGAAAGTCGGATTAGATATACTCATCATGGAAGGCAATGTCACACTAGAAACTTCTGAAACAGGCAAAAAGCGATTAACCTTTCTGAATAATTATAAAATTGATACAACAAGCCACACAAGTCTTTTGATTTTAGAAGAATGCACAAAGGGAGATACATCCGGTGATTGTATTTTAATGGATCAATTTTATCGAGAAGATGATTCCGCTGATCCGACTAGAGATGTAATTTTTAAAATTAAGGGAAGAATAAATGATAACGGAGGACTAGTAGAATTTACACAAAAATTTACTCATACCAGTGTGACAGAGGAAGAAAGAGAATTATTTGATAAAGACGGAACACTGACAGGCTACGAAATAAAAGTAAACGGCAACTGGGCGGCTAGTCCACTTTATCCGCACCTAGATATTGACCCTAGTTCAAATGCTTTTGACGATCATGGATTTGAATTTGATTTTCCTACTGTGAGTGTAACACTAAGTAATTGCTCAGAAATTTCGAATTATGATGTATTCGTTCTTGTTCAAGAAGGAGAGGATCCTGATATAGACCCAACTGCCATGAACGGGTCCGGATACAAAGATACAACTTTTGACATTGACTATTGGGGCTCTGCCTCAGAAATTACGACAACGCGTGTTTGGAAATACGACCATGCAAAGTCTAGTTTTATAGAAACGGCCAAGACCTGCAAAGTTGTAAAAATATAATCACCCATACATCTCCCAGAATTTTCCATTAGGCATTAACCCATCTTCGTCTTTGGAAAATTTTGGTTTAATACGAATACAATAACCGCAATTTTATTCTTTAAGACTTCGAATATCTAGAAGCTAAAATAAATCAAAAAAGACTTGCACTCTTTACAATCAGTGCATACAATTCAAGTAAAGGTAAAAATATGATTGCATTCGTGCTAGACATTCCAGAGTCCAGAATTGAAAGAAGCAGCAAAAGAGGAATCCGCTCTCCGTATATAGGTTTTGTTCCCAATCAAAAATGAAAGAATGGTTGGATAACGGCTGTTTGCTCGGTTGGCTTATTAATCTTGATGAGAATAATTTTTATATCTACCGTAATGCCAAACCACTAGAGTCATTAATTAGATTAAATCATATTCTATTCGGTGAGGATGTTTTACCCGATTTTTCATTGGACTTAAAAGAGATTGAATAAATTATATCCGAAGAATATCTAATATATTCTTCAATACTACAAAAAATGAATATGCCATTTTCAACGAATAAAAAATTATCGGAAGAATTAAAAGCAGTGACGCTCTCTATTCAAGAGAGACTAAATAAATCTCCTTTTTTCGAAGCTTTGACTAATAAGAATTTACCAATTGAAAGCTATGTAAATTACTTGCAGGCAATGGCCGGAGTAAGCGGAGTTTTAGAAAGAGAAATTCTTATCGCAAATCATTCAGTATTAAATTCCGTATGGAAAAATAATATGCTGAAATTGCCGGGTCTGCTTGCTGATCTGGAATCACTTAACTCAACTCAAGTAGAAGACATACCGCTCGCTATTGATGCAATGCTTGATACAATCAAATTAATCCGTCTATCCCGAATCGACAACCCTTTGTCCCTGATAGGAATCATGTATGTATTAGAAAGCTCTACTCTAGAAGGAGAGTTTAGAAAGCAATTGGTTCAGGCTAATTTTAATTTTCATAACAATGAAGGACTAATCTATTTAGATCACTACAAAGATAAAAAGCAAGAAAATTGGGAAGCATTTGAAACTAGAATCAATGCGTTGCCATTATCCGCTAGTGAATTTGATTCTATCATTGAGACAGCCGCCTTCTTTTTTAAAAAGATGGAAAGTATTTTCATATATCTATTTCCGATTCACAATACAATACCCTTCTATAATGTCTCAACAATTAATCCTGAAGCGGGTAAACACAATATACCGGAGGACAAATTAGAAATAGAAGCTGCCTTCCGAGCAGGAATTACTACATGGGAAGAATTTCCATACTACGCATGGAGATATGGTCTTCGCGGAAAGCAATACACTCGCAGTGACAGTGTCTGGCTTGTAACGTTATGCGAGCTAGAAGAAGAAGTTGTAATAGAGCAAGTCCATTGGCTTGGCAGAGTTTTAGCGTCAAGGGGAATGCCTCAGTGGCTACTCGCTGTTCATCTCAAGAACTTAGTTTATGAATTAGAAAAAGTTCATCCAGAAAAGAAACATGAGTATGATAAATTAAGCAAGGCAAGTGACTCAATTCACAGTATGTATAATCGAATATTCAAAGAGGATGACCGAAAGAGACTAATCTCGGAATTTGAAAGTCAAATCGGAGAGGAATGGAGTCATCGTCTTAAAAATATAGGTGGCTTACTCGTGTCAGCCGTTGCAGACGAGCGAAATGGCATTGATAAGGCGCTTTCAAGCATAGAAACCTGGGCAACAGATGAAAATAGATTTCCAAAAGTCTGGATTGAATCTGTGCGAAGTATAATTCAATCAGCAAAGGATCTAGTAAGGTCAGGCGTCTGATTGGATAAATTTTATTTTTATAGGGGAATAGTTTTTTATGGAAGATAAATCATCAGAGATTTCATCCTTCGGAGTAGAAACATTTATTGAGTTTTTGCTTGCAGGGGATCGCCAAAAGAGCTTCGATTATATAGAAGAATATTTGAAAGATAAGTCAGATTTTGTAAGAGTCTACGAAGAGATTATAAAAAAAGCTCTCTACGAAATAGGAGACCTTTGGGAGCATAACAAAATATCCGTTTCATCTGAACATCTTGCTACATCGATTGCAAACTCTCTATTGAATCATATTTACCAAACTGTTCCAACGCCAAATACGATCGGAAAAAAAATAGTCATTGGCAATACAGAGAATGAAATTCACCATGTTGGAATAAAAATGGTCGCCGATGTTTTCGAAAGTTATGGATGGGAGACTTTTTTTTACACCGGAGATATTTCTGTAAACGATCTTATAGAATTCATAAAAACTAAAGAGCCAAATATCTTAGCTCTATCTCTCAGCCTTCGCATGAATCTGCCTACATTCAAAAAATCCTTAGCTTTCATAACTGCGGCTTATCCTGATTTACCCATTATTCTTGGAGGGCAAGCTTTTTCGAAGAGAAATAATGATTTTCTCGACGCATTTAAAAATGTAACCTATATTCCAGACCTATATACCTTACAGTCTTTTATTCAAAATAAAATGAATACCTAAAAGCATGGACTCTGCTCTACCTTTCAACTTCTTGCAAAAATGGAATTCAGAAATTGAATTAGCTTTAGAAAAAAGCAATGTATTATGCTTAGCTATTTTTAATTTTGAAGGAGAATTAATATTTGCGAATCCAGCGTTCAAAATTCTATTAACGGACACTCCCAAAGAGAGTATATTAAATCCAACGTTTGATGCCTTATTAAAGAGTAACAAAAATAATCCGCTCGTTTTTGACGGAATTATCACAATTGGCAATGTGAGTCACACTGACAATGTATCGATTCAAGGAAAAGCATTTAGAAAAGACAAAGAACTTTTTATAATCGGTGAAATCGATATAAAAGAATTAATTTCAGTAAACAACAAATTGGTTACACTCAATAATGAAGTATTTGAATTACAAAGAAATATATTGAAAAGCAAAAAAGAAGCAGAAGCGGCTAACAATGCCAAGTCGGAATTTTTAATGAACATGAGTCACGAAATTCGAACACCTTTGAATGGTGTGATTGGCTTTACCGATCTATTAATGAAATCAAAATTGGAAGAAACTCAGAGTTTGTATTTGGACATTGTCAATAGATCAGCAAATTCATTACTGGAATTATTAAATGGCATACTTGACTTTTCAAACATTGAATCAGACAAAATAGAACTAAGTATTGAGAAAGTTGATTTATATTCATTATTAAAAGAAGTATCTGAGCTTATCAAGAATAAGCTTGAGGCGAAAAAATTAAAACTCATTATGAAAGTATATCCTAATTTACCTCCGTATATATTTTCAGATCCAATTCGATTGAGGCAAATATTAATTAACCTGATTGGAAATGCAATTAAATTTACAGAAAAAGGTGAAATAGAAATTGAAGTAAGATTAATCAGTGAAAATGAGTTGAGGCAGGAAGCTCAAATTTTTTTTTCTGTAAGAGATACTGGTATAGGAGTCTCGAAAGAGAATCAATCAAGAATCTTCGAGGCTTTTTCTCAAGCAGATTCTTCCATAAACCGCAAATACGGCGGAACAGGTTTAGGTCTGCCAATCGCGAATAAATTATTAGCACTCATGTCCTCTAAGCTAGAAATAAAAAGTGAATATGGAATAGGAAGCATTTTTTATTTTACAATCAATGTAAAATTGGAGAAACATACAATGACACAGGAAGAGAAGCCTTTCCTTGATTTATTAAAACCTAAAGACAGCAAATTAACATTTGCCGAAGGACTAAAAATTTTAATCGTCGATGATGATGAAATTAATCTATTTTTAACAAAGACCATGATAAATAAAATATTACCGAATGGAATTATTTTCGAGGCAACGAATGCCGAATCGGCTATTGAGCAATTTCAAGCTGAAAAGCCAAACATAATCTTTATGGATGTTCAAATGCCTGAAATGAATGGTCACGAAGCAACAATTGCCATTAGAAAGCTTGAAACTAATAGCAGAATCCCAATTATTGCGTTAACCGCAGGAGCTCGCGATGAGGAAATAAATAAATGCTTTCAATCTGGTATGGACGATTATGTAAGTAAGCCCGCAGTAGCAGATACAATCGAAATCACATTGGCGAAGTGGTTAAATGATAATTAGCCACTAAAAAATCCCCCTTATCCTTAAGGCTTAATTTATAAAGCTAACCTTTTCTTTTTTTCAAAAACTCGTATGCATCCTTAGCTTCAATGAATTTTTTATTCATAAGTTCATAGATTTCTGGTTTGGCATTATGAAATTTATCCGGGTGATACATAATAGCCATTTGCTTCCATGCTTTTTCCAATTCTTCTAAAGTATAAGTTTCTTTTAAGTTAAATAAGACGAGTGAATTTTTTAGTTTGGAACTATCTACATACTCGCGAGTATACGCTTGACCGGTATGACCGCTGGAGTTTTGATTTGTGCGAGCGTTTACATTGTATTGTGCGGTGCGTTTTATATTTTGCACATACGCACCGGGGAGAGAGAATTGAAAGCATAGTCGATTGAATAAATCTTCCTCTGCTTGCGTGACTCCCCCATCGGCAAGTGCTACTTCATATATCATCAAAAATAACATACTAGTTAATTCAATACGCGCTTCCCAGCCTGCTCCATTTAGATGTTGGAAATATAAATTCACAACTTCTACTAGAGACTGAAATATTTCTTCTTTTGAAAAATTTTGAATATGTCCTTTTGTATAGCCTACAATGCGTGCAATTAAATTTTCATCTACATTACCCTGAAACTCTCTCTGTATCGCCTGACGTATAACAAGAATCTCTTTTTCGGAAATGCGTCCATCTGATTTGGCAATATGAATACAAGCAGAGACAAGAATAGCCGCATACTGTTCAAGAATAGAATATCCACCTATTTCATTTCGAATTTTATAAACAAGCGCACTCAGATACTCGCGATTATCCGTAACTGTATCTACGCTAAATTCATCGAGCGTTCTTCTTACTGCAAGCACAACAAGAAACACTCCAAGTATAAAAAATAAAATTTCTTTGGAATTAATAATTAAAAAAAGTCCAAGGAGAGTGAGGAGAAGATTAATCATTTACAGTTGCATGCCTTCCCCATTATGTTTCGACCCAAGGAAGAAACATTGAGTTTCGTTTTCTATCGGAGGTCTCAAGAAATAGAGATTCCCGATATCGCTTGGCGGTGGCGGCGCAAGCGGGTGGAATTTCGGGAATGACAGTTGATAAGTCAATCTTAATAACATATTCTTCAAATGCTATAATACTTTCTATAAAAATAGAGCAATGGACGTTTAGATTCATCTGTATACGCATAATGCACTTTACCCACGAGTATTGAATGATCTCCACCTTCATACACATTTTCTAATGTGCAATCTAGATGACAGAGGGAATTTTTTAGAAGTGGTGACTTTGTTATTTGTTGGATAAATCCATTTTCATTTACAAGTGCATTTCTATCTGTATCCGATTTTGCAAATTGATTCGAAAGAGACTCTTGCTCTGAGGAAAGAATATTAACTGCAAATTCTTTGATCTGAAGAATCTTATCATGGCTCGCAGTTGTTTTTAGAACCGAAAATAAAATAAGAAATGGATCTACAGAAAGAGAAGTAAAACTAGATGCAGTAAGTCCGCTGTAAATTCCATTCTCCGAATAGGTAACGATTGTTACCCCCGAAGCCCAATGCCCCATTGCTTTCTTAAAATCGTCTTTTGTTATCGCCATATTGTTAATCCTAATCGCGTGAAAGATTAGTCAAATAAAAAATCTGAAGTTTTTGAGGAGACTTTTTCTGGAAATCAACTCTGTTACTAAACTATTTGCAATTTCACACTGCGACATACAACTAGTAGCCAACAAAATTGAATTCAATACAGAAAGAATAGATCATTTTTGTAAAGAAAATAGGTTCTTAACTCACCATACGCAAGTTGAGTGGCGTGCCCACTGCTGGTTTTTTTGGGCTACACCTAACGGTGGGTTCGCTGCATTCTATCATGAAAGAACCACGGTGTCAGTCTAAAATGAGTGAGGACACTTAAGAAAGCATTCTATTTTCAGAGGAAAAAAATAGTGTGTTTCGTATATTTCAGATATTTCTTCAATTGTCTTGCATTTAAAGTATATCCTTTTTTCTGTAGGAATTATGAGAATACTCATTGTGACTATAGTGCTTATTATCTTTTCGTGCTCAGCGGATAAGCAAATAAAACCGCCAGACGCTGTGAATGGAATTCTAGATTTAAGAGAATGGAATTTCGATTCAAAAAAAGACAGCATTGTAAGTCTAGTTGGTTTATGGGAATTTTATTGGAATACTTTCATCGAATCACCAGAAGAACAAAGAAATTTTTTTCTAGATAAAGATGCGGCTAATATTCATTATATTCCGATTCCCTCTGAATGGCAAGACTATAAAATTAATAATGCATCACTTCCATCCAAAGGCTATGCAATGTATAGGCTAAGAGTGCTTATGCCCAAAACCGATATTCCTCTTAGCTTTGCTATGACGGATATTTGTATGTCTTATAGGTTGTATGTAAACGGAGTATTACATCATACAAACGGCAAGGTAGGAACGTCAGAAGAAGATTCTATACCGTTTCAACGACATGGAATATTTCCTTTACATAAGAATGCAGAAGAGTTAGAAATTGTTTTTTTGATTTCTAACTTCTACCATTCAAGAGCAGGGCTCTGGAATAAAATTTCGATAGGATCTAGAGCACAAATAGAAAGTAATTATCAGAATAAAATAGCACTGACCTTCTTTACTTTTGGAATTCTTCTTATAATGAGTATTTACCACTTTGTATTTTATTTTTTAAGACGAAAAGATAAATCACCGTTATTTTTTGGAGTAATGTGCCTAGCACTAGCGTTACGAACCATTGGTATGGAAGAAAGAGTTATTCTAGATTTATTACCCTTTATTCCTTTCAAAGCCATCTATAAATTAGAATTTATTACTGCTTACGTAACTATCGCATTTTTTTTCCTATTCATTCGCAATCTTTTTCCGGAAGAATTTTCCAAGACTATATTACGTATCACTTTATTATTTTCTTTTATTGCCTGCCTAATACCGGTTCTTTTTATTCCATATTACTACGATTTACCGCTCTTTCGTTCTCTCCAGTTCTGGTTAATATTTAGTATCCTCTATTCAGGTTACGTATTAATTAAAGCTATTAATAAAAATAGAATGGGCTCTTCTGCTTTTTTAATTGGTGTTTCCATTTTCTTCCTTACAATTATCAATGATGTTCTTTATGGGGGCGCCATTATCTACACAGTAAATCTTTCCATCTATGGATTTTTATCTTTTGTGATAGCTCAATCAATTGTTCTTGCCATTCGATTTACGCATGCGTTTGCAATGGAGGAGCAATACAATATTGTGCAAAAAGAAATTGAAATAAGTAAACAAAGACTATTGGAAAGAGAGATTCAGTTAAAAGAAGCAGAGACTATAAAAAAGAAACTCGAACTAGGAATGCTAAAACAAACAATACAACCCCATTTTCTAATGAATTCTCTTTCTACACTCCTCGGGCTCATTCGAGAAAATCCCACACGAGCAGGCAAATTAGTAAACTCTCTTGGAGCAGAAGTTAGAACTATGCTAGATGTATCGAGTGAGACAATTATTCCCCTTTCAACGGAAATAGAAATTTGCAAATCACATCTAGACATAATGGCTATTCGCCTGGAAAGAAATTTCTTCTTAAAAACAGAAGGAATATCCGGTGAAGAGAAATTTCCCCCTCTCGTATTACAAACTCTTATAGAGAATGCATTTACTCATTCTGTGAAATACACAGGTAATATTGAATTCTTGATAAAGAAATTTTCCTTAGATTCCGAGAAGAATATAATTTTAGATAACGGTAAACAAGAAATATCCGCGTCTGAATTACAGTATGAATTTTACTGTATATTTGATGATTCTTTTGTGGTTAATACTAAATTGCCAGAAGGAAATAAAAAAGGAACTGGAACTCTGTATATTAAATCTCGTTTAGAAGAAAGCTACCCGAACAGATGGAGTTTTGATCAGGGTTGGGAAAATAAAACATGGGTAGTAAAAATTGGTATTAAGCAATGAGAATAATGATCGTAGAAGATGAACCGGTGACAGCTCGATATATAAAAAGTTTACTAGAAGAAATCTTTCAGGATAGAAGGCATTCGATTTCTATTCAATCCAATTTACTGAGTGCAGAATGTTTTATTTGGGAAAACCAAATTGATATACTCATCCTGGATTTGAATTTGAATGGGGAAAATGGATTTGAATTACTCGAACATGCTGTTGCTTCTACTTTTCACACAATTATTATATCAGGTAATATTGATAAGGCGCTCGTTGCGTTCGAGTATGGAGTTCTAGACTTTATTCCGAAACCTTTTGATGCAGATAGGTTACAATTGGCGATTAATCGACTGGAAGAAAATCGAAAGACTCGTTCTCAACTAAAAAGAATTTCCATTCGCAAAGATGACTCCATTTTTCTTTTACCAATTGAAGATATTGATTTTTTTGAAGCAGATGGAAAGCAAACAAAGGTTTATTTAAAAAATGGAAGCATTGAGCAATATAAAAAAAACCTAAATGCAATAGATCAATTTTTACCACCCAATTTTTATCGGGTTCATAAATCCTATATAGTATCTCTCGACAATATAAGAGAAATCAAGATTAAAAATGGAAATGTTTACCATGCTATTACGCATAACGCCCAAGAAGTGCCTGTAGGCAGAAAGGCTTTCAAAGAAATTCAAAGCAAATTTCATCTTCTAGACTCTTAACAAGTTCATTGTATGGGCTTATTTCCTGCCATTCAAGCCGATTTATAACCGTTCATGCCTGATTTCTTGACAAAGAATTTGTCTGGTCATAGGAATAAGAATAATAAGGAAACTAATCATGAAAGAAAATAATTTTGAAGATATAATTTCACTCGATGAGAGATTGCTTCATAAAATTTTACGTGGAGTGGACAGTAGAGATTTAGCTCTAGCGCTTAACGCTACATCTGAGCAAGTTCAAGAAAAGATTTTCAATACATTAACCGAACCTGTTGTGCCACTCTTAAAAGAATTAATGAGTCTATTACAAAATTCTCACTCTGAGGATAGCCGTCTAAGTCAAGAAAAAATCGTTTCCCTATGGCAAACGATGAATGAGACCGAAGATTAATTTAAAATCAAATGCATCAATGCACGATTCGTCTTCTTGAAATGCCATCGGCTTCTATTTTCTTGACTCGTTCTAGATTGCGAAGCGCATTAGAAATTTCATTTTCATTTCCGATGTTGACAATTTCTTCATATAAATTCTTAACGCGCTTGAAATTGCGATTATCCTCTTCAACTGCCGTTAGGCGAAAGAGCAAATTTGTTTTACGAATAGAATCGTAAACTGTTTTAATTGACTTCAATCGATAGACAGATTCTTCTAATTTTTCCTGCTCTGCTTTGTAACTAGTGAGAGATTCGGATGTAGATTTTCCAAGTAAATCTCTTTTAAGTAAATCAACATCACGTTTAGAATTTGAGACGGATGCTTCCTGCTCTTTCATCAAATTGTAAATTTCTTTGTAAGAATTATAAGCTCTTTCCAGAAAAAGCATTTCCGCATCCGGGTATTGCATCTGCTTATTGTAAACTGATATCGCATAAGAGGCAGTAAACTCAAAAGACAATCGTCTAACCGTTTCTTCTAAGGAAATTCCAAATTCCTTATCTACCTCGCGCTTTTCTTTTTCTTCCTTTCTTTTTTGATCTAACCAGACTAACCACTTCGTAAAGTATTCAGAACTCTTTTCATGATTTCCTAGACGATGGGAATAAAAATCTCCTAGCTGGTAATACAGATAGGGATCATCCTTCTTATCCGCAGTCATAATTTCTATCATCTTTTCATAATAGCTAGAAGCAACTACATACTGTTTTAACTCTATATATAGACCGGCAATATTTTTATATACATCATAGACAGGATACTTGTTATTATTCTCTGGAAGAGAAGCAAAGCGAATATATTTTAAATATAAATCTACAGCGTTTCTTTTTTTACCAGAAGATTTGTATTCATCAGCTAAAAGTAAAATTGCATCTACATTATTTGCATTTATCTTAATAGCATATTCTAATAGTTGAGAATAACCGGTGAAGTCCTGGTTTCGATTTGTGTCTGCTGCCACAAAGATTCCACGACCATAACTATCTGATTTATTCTCGACTTTTGCTCTTTCCTTGTTATCATTTTCTATTTGCTTAATGAGCTTTGCAAAATCAAGAACCGTATTGGAATCTTCTTTTGTTTTCTTAGAAACATAGTTTCCAAAATTATTTAATAGAGATTCAGAATATTCTGTTTCCTTCGCCTTTACATTATCACGCAGACTTGTGACTCTTTCTGCATTTTCTACAAGCGCTGAGTTTGCGTCTGCTTCGGATAATTCTGATTTGGCGTAGCGGGACTTAATTAAAGCAGAATTGTCCTCTGCTTTTTTGAGGCTTTGTTTTAACTCTTCAAAATCTGTTTTAATTTTTTTTATGAGCGAGTCGATTGTTTACTTCTTCTGGTCCGAGTTCTTCTAAAAGAGTAGGATTGTAAAATCTTTCTTCGGTATTTGAAAAATCTCTATATCTAAGACCGGATAGATAAAATTCTACAGCCTTGTGCTTCTCGCCTATTTTTTCATAAAGCTTTGCGATACGGAGATGCATGTTAAATAATAAATCAGAATCTCTAGCTAGATGAGACTCAGTGTTTTTAAATCTCGTTCCTGAAATGAAAAGACGAATGGAATTTATATCCGCATTTACCGGAATCATTCCAGAATTATTTTTATATTCATCCGTTACATTGTCTTTTCTATCTTTGTATCTTCCTGCTTTTTCCCGTGTATCTAAAATTCGTTTTTCTTCTACGAACTGCGCATAATATTCATTGAGCAAGGCTTTCCTTTTTTCAATCTGACTCGAAAGCTTATCGGGATTATCCTGAATGAATTTTTCCAATTCATTTTGCTTCTCGACTGTGATGACTTCAATAGGCGTCTTGTAAATTTTCTTTGCATCGTCTCTAAAATCATGTGCTACTAGTGAAATAGAAAAATGAATTGCTAGGAATAAATACAAGAGTATACGCATGGATTTATTATCGGTAGAAATGATTTAAAGATTACAACTGTCATTTCGAACATCGCTTGGCGAATAGATTTGTTACTAAGCAAATGAGCTGATGTGAGAAATCTATCAGGCAAAAAAACTATAAGGCTAATCTATTACTATGTTTGGGAAATAGACCTCTCATGATGAAGCTATTCGAGGTGACTGGAGGAATGCCCTTACCCTAATCTTTAAGAATTATTCATCGGTGGTAATCTTTTTACTTCGTAACTTCTGCCAATTCTTCGGAGGATAGAATTTTTTCTATGTCCATGATGATGATGAAGCGGTTTTCTTTCTTAGCCACTCCAATGATATAACGAGAAGACATTCCTCTTACAGAGGGTGGAGGCGGATCGATTTGTGTTGGAGCAAAGTGAACTACGTGGGAAACTTTGTCAACTATGACGCCTAACGACTTACCATCTATCTTGACGATAATGGCTCGATTCATCGCAGACTCACCTACTTTCTTGTTCATGATCTTTTTGCTGAGATCAATCATATTCACTACTTTACCGCGAATGTCCATTAGACCCACAAAATATGTCTGTGACTTCGGAACTTTAATCAGATTTGTGACTTTTACAATTTCTTCTACATTGATAATAGATATAGCATAATCCTCTTCTCCAATCGTAAAAGTTATATACTGCTCACTTAAATGATTATCATCTTTAGCCATCAATCCCCCTTAAAATCTAGTAAAGCCGGTATAGAAATAGTATCCACCAAAGGACAGAAAACTCATTACCTTTAAATAAAAGGGAGTTCTATTTCTTAAAATCCAATCTAATCCGCCAAATAAAATTCCCATAAACGCTAATGAGAATCCCAAAACAACATAATCAAAAAAATGCAAATAAATTGCAAGACAAACTGAGACTCCCAATATGGAATCATAAAGATCATCGAGAAATCGAAGCTTTAGCTCTACATAGGAAGCTTTAATTCGATCTGCAATCCTACCAACATAGGTTCTGCTTGTATTACTTACTACAGACTCAGATTCTATCGATATGGGAGATAATGCATCATCTTGTGTTCTTTTTCCAAGCGATACTTTAGAGATATCATAGACACCTCCAATCGAAGTAAGCACATCGTCATCCGGGATACAGGAAAACACATCCCTAAATGGAATGAATTTACGTTTTAAAGATGCATTCGTTGCATTGAATACATCTCGTTCTCTTATAATCGTTCCTTTCTTAATTGTTGTGGTATAGGTTCTACCCTTTTCGGAGGCGGGCTCTAAACTTAAACGAACTAAATTTTCGTGAAAATTATAATCTACAACAAAAACGTCGCCAATGGGAGAGACAGCCCTATAAGATTTAAAATAACCTCTTGCAGGACTTTTACTTCGCTTCCACCAGGATCTAAATCCTTCATAATCCGAATCGTATAGCATACGTTACTTATCGGAATTAAAACAAATAGCTAAAGATACATTCTTCAATGTCGTATAAAAATTAATATTTTTATGGGACTGTATAATGACCAAAGCATCACGCTAAGGCGCAAAGGGAAAAGTAATAAAACCAATACTCTTTGCGACTTTGCGTGACAAATATCTTTACACAGTCCCGACTTAGATTAATGCAAAATTCTATTTGCCTTTTTTCTTATGTCTGTTGGCTCTACGCTTTTTCTTTCTCTTGTGAGTAGCGATTTTTTTTCTTTTTCTTTTTTTACCAGACGGCATTCATAACTCCTTAATAATGTTAAAAAACTATTCCAAATACTTTTGTAAACTTCTATTTTTCTTTAACTCAGATAATAAAAGCTTTATATCTTTAATTCCCGATTTAGAGGAAATAAATAATACATCATCTTCTTCTACGACGATTAAATCCTCTACTCCCAAAAAGGTTACTAATTCCTTTTGAGTGGAAGATATATTTCCCTTTGCATGAAAATGAAACGAGCCTTTTCCTGTATGATGATTTCCATTAACATCCCCTTTGAGAACTCTCTCTAGAGAAAGCCAAGATCCTACATCATCCCAATCAAAGCTTGCCTTAACCATACGAATAAGAGAACTCTTCTCCATAATCGCAGTATCAATTGCCTCTGATGGCAAAAGCTTAAAGGCAGCACTTAATTCACCGAAATTCGCGAATGGAAATTTATTCTTGAGAGGTGTTAAAATATAGGGAGCATGTTTTGCAAACTCACTCAAAATAAAATCAGTCTTCCAAATAAAAATTCCGGGATTCCAATAAAAATTCTTTTTCTTTAAATACTTAACGGCTACTTTAAAGTCAGGCTTTTCAAAAAAACCTTTTACTTCCATTCCATGCTTGGTTGGCTTTCCAGTTGCAATATAACCATAACCAGTTTCAGGTCGAACAGGCTTAATTCCAAGTAAAACTAAGTTTTCTTCTGCTTCTTGGATCGCAAGCTTCATTGTTTTAGTAAATTCGTTAACAGGATTGATAAATGCATCTGCAGATAAGACTATCTGTGTAGGATTTCCAAACTTCTGCTTAAAATAAAGAGAAGCTAAGGCAACGATCGGAGCTGTGTTCTTTCCTTCTGGCTCTAAAATGAAATTCTTTTCCGGAAAACCTTTTTCAAGCTGTAAAATGGATTTCTTTAGAGCCGCATTTGTGCCAATAAAAATTCGATCTATACTAGTGAGTGTGAGTGCTCTATCAATCGTTTCTTTTAGAAGTGTTTTATTTGAATAAACCTTCTGCAATTGCTTAGGGGTCGAGGCTCTAGAGCGAGGCCAGAAGCGCTCTCCCTTACCACCTGCCATGATTAATACTACTGGTTTGTCTTTAACCGTCATGCTGACTCCAGTCAAATTAGGATTCTTTCATTTCTTCTGGAGCAAACTTAATCGGCTTTAGGGGAATAATGGTAGAAACCGCATGTTTATAAATTAACTGTTGCTTTCCGTCATTTTCGATAATGATTGTGAAATTATCAAAACTATATACCTTTCCTTTTAAAGGAACACCATTTAAAAGATAAATGGTTAAATCTATCTTATCTTTTCTAGCTGTATTCAGAATGTAATCTTGAATATTATTTTTTGTAGACATCCCTTTTACCATCTTATATATTTTTTATTTGCTCTAATGCAGTTTTCCAATCAGTCGCTTGTAAAATCGCTTCTTTCTTAAACCAAGTGACTTGCTTTTTCGCATAATTTCGATGCGATCGGGAAAACTCCTCTAAAAAGGATTCCATGCTTATTCTCCCCTTGATATAATCAAGTGCAAAATTATAACCTAGAGAATTTAAAGCCGGCGCCTCTTCCCCAAAATCTTTCAAAACTTCCTTAGTTTCTTCTAGAATCCCTGAATCGATCATCATTTTACAACGACGATTGATTCGATCATATAATTCACTTCGCTCTCTTTGAATGAAAATACCTGCAACTTCCAGTTTTCCTTTGGTCAGATAGCCGTCATTCTTATTTTCTTTTAATTCTGACCACTTTACTCCTCCTGACTGAAAGACCTCTAAGGCACGAACTACTCGATAATCGTCATTTGCATTGATGACAAGAGAAGTCTCTCTATCGACTTCTTGCAAAAGGTTCCATCTTTCTTCCCGCGAAAGTGCCTCAAGCCTAGTTCTTGTTTCAGGATTTACTTTCGGAACCGGATACATTCCATATAGGAATGCTTTCAGATAGAATCCAGTGCCACAGGTAAGAATTGGAATCTTTTCGCGCAAATAAATCTCCTCTACTGCTTGCTCTGCAAGGGCTGTAAAGGATGCTGCGTTTATGGTTTCGTTAGGTTCAAGGAAATCGACCAAATGATGCGTGATATGCTCAAGGACAGCCTTTTCTGGCTTAGCTGTGCCCACAGAGAGAACTTTGTAAACCTGTCTAGAATCAAAGGAGACAATTTCAAATCGGGAAGGATCTAGATAATTGCATAACTCTGTTTTGCCTCCCCCAGTAGGAGAGGCTAAAATAATCATTCTTCTGATATCAGGTATCTTCCTCGTCGAGTATTGGCTCTGGATCATCAATTTCCGAATCTGGCTCGAGTAGAATATCCTCTTCTGCACCCAACTCGGCAACTACATCTTCGTCTACTACATCGAATTCACTGAGCTTAGGGGAAGACTTAGGAAACTTGATTTTGACAGCCGGACGTGTATTTTGATCTGCTCCACACTTGGGACAGAGCTTTTCTTCTTTTCCCAGGTCATAAAACTTGGTATTACAGCTATAACAGGTATGTTTCTTCCCAAGACCTCCCGCTTCTGTAACGGGGGTCGGTTTCTTAGGAGATGCCTTAGTGACACGAGCGGGTGTCTCTGCTTTTTTGCTTACCTCGGCTTTTTTGGAAGGCTCAGCCTTCTTGGTCTCCGGTTTCTTGACTACTTTTTTCTGCAACTTCTTGGTCATAAAAAAGAAATTAAAAAATCCAAGATGAAAATAATGACAAGATAAATTTTATAAATTCACGGTTTTTAGATTTTTTTTTTCAAAATAGATAGACTGTAAGCAAGTAGTAGGTTTTTTACACCTAATATGCCAAGCCATTACGAAATAATCCCTTCCCTCGGACATAATATCAGTGTAAAAATCACAAATAACCAGAAGCAGGAATCGATTCTACTGTTACACGGCTTCAATGACAACAAAGAGACCTTTGTTTTTCTGGAAGAATTTCTAAGCCAGAGATTTAATATCTATAGCTTTGACTTTCGAGGGCATGGAGATTCCGACTGGAAAAAAGACTCTCTCTACAATTATAGCGAAAATCTAATCGATGTGCAAAATATAATAGACCGCTACTTCCAAAAACCGATTTTCCTATTAGGTCACTCCATGGGAGCAGGAATCGCCGCCCGTTACACCGGACTATTTCCGGAAAAAATCAAGTTACTTGTTTGCCTGGAAGGATTTAGCGGGCTTCAACCGCAAGAAGTAGAGAGAAAGAGAATGCGAGAATGGCTAACAACAACTAGCCGTAGAAATGAAAGAGCATCTAGCAATGCATCAGAGCGAAAAAAGAATATGACTCTAGAGGAAGCCAAGAACAAGCTCGCACTCATTTACGGTAAGCTTTCTAGAGACAAAATTGAAGCACTGATTCACGGTCTTGTCAGACAAACAGAGGATGGATTTTATAAATGGAAAAACGATCCTAACTTAAAGACATCCTCCCCTATTCCCTTTCCTCCTGAACTCTCCCGCAAACTCTGGAGCGAAATCACTAGTCCTGTCCTAATTTTTTTCGGAAAGCAAACACATATTCGCCCCAAGAACTTAGAAGAAATTCTTTCTCATTTTAAAAACGTAGAGCTACACGAAGTCGAGCACGCCGGTCATAATATGCACCACGACAAGCCTGAAGTATTAATTGAAGTCATGGATGAGTTCTTTAAGAAGAATGGTGGTTAACGTTTAGATTACCTTAACTCATCTTCGCTCTAGCTACGCTTATAGAACCGGTATACGTCCGCTCTAAAGTGCCCCTATGACCCGTGCTAGAGCGGCTCTATAACCGGAGCTGAACCGGACTTGAGTAAAGGACAACTTATCGGAAGTGATACACTGGTAGTTATTGTTATTGGAAATGGATTCGTTCTTTGAAAATTCTATTTGAAATTTCAGAAGAATATTTTCATGAATTTTTACATGGGCTGAGGGAACGCCCATGCGGAGAGTATTGCGCCCCGTTGGGGCTTTCGTTTATTTGAACAACCTTTTTGTTTTCTTTCTTGTTCCTGAATTTTTTATTTGTTGTAGAATAATTTGTAGTATCCGCTTTACGAAATGGAGAAGTGTAGCTAACTGTCGTTTATTCCTACTCAGCTAGAAAGACAATCCACTTTTGCTTTAAGCTTTTAATCCCTTTTGAGACTACTAGCTATTACACTCGCAATCTCGCTTTTGAGTTGTATGCCCTTATCTACCTTGATTTGTTTTAATAGTAACTTAGGATGAAAGAGCAAATTTAAACCAAAGCGAAATTCTCTGACCATTGATTTTAAGCTGTAAATAGAAGGGCGATATTCAACTAGAACTTGCTCTAAGGCTAATTCTTTTTTTAAATCTTCTACGGTTTCTAAGAAAGCTTGGTTCGAATCTACCATACTACTTGCTAGAAAACTTTTTCCTGTGAATACCCTACCCTGTGCAAGAGATTCTAATTCTTTTAAATCTTTTTTTCGAGAAAGCATGACTCTTTCGTAGAATTGTCCATTGACTCTTTTAATTTCTGCATTTAAAAATTCTTTAGACTCAAGGGATAATTGTCCGTATTCGGAAAATATTTCCCTAAGTGGATAAAATTCCAGTCTTTGTTTTGTGACTCCATATTTGTTATAGAGCTTTTTTAGATTGGGTCGAATCATTACAGTTCCAATAGAGCCGGTAATACAAAGAGGATTTGAAACAATTCGATCACATGCGGCTGCTATGTAGTAACCACCGGAAGCAGCGACGTTTTGAAAATAGGCATACACTTTTACTTTTTTCTTGAGCTTTAATATTTCCTGATAGATTAACTCAGAAGCAAAAGCAGAGCCACCGGAAGAGTCAATCTCTAGTATGACTCCCTTCACTGATTTGTCATCCCGTATACTTTTTAAAGCGGCTAATACTGGATAGGCGTGAATGGCATCTGATTTAATTTCGTCTTCTTCCTTTTTCCCCATTCCAATATTTCCCTTGAGAGGAAGGATTACTATTTTCTTTTTCTTAGGAGGAAAGAATCGAAAGATTTTTTTCTTATGAAAGAAATGAATATCGCCCAGGGTAGCTTCATCGTCTTCTACATTGCTTCCTGTCTTATCAGTCTCTTCGTAATTTTTATTACAGAAATTTTCAGTGAAGTTTTCTTCCTCTAAGTAAGCAGTTAAAAATCCAATTTCTAGTAAATACTTAGACGTAAGAATAGGACGCTTTAGAATTTTACTTTCTAATTTTGCATTGTCATAAAATGTATCTAAGATTTGCGTCTTGATAGAGCGGATAAGCATGGTTAGATTCTCTTTGGCGGGAATTGAAAAAGAATTTCGATTAAAGCTTTCTGCAAAAGATTTATACGGACCCGATGCAAAACTATCTACTTTCACACCTAGATTTTTAAGCAAATTCCCAAAGAAGAAACTTTCTACTGCAGGAAGTAAAACCATGAACTCTCCTGATGGAGCAGAGTATTTTTTATGCATAAAAGAAAGCAAATACAAAGACTTAATGTCGCCACTTGCCGCGAACCCGGCGGTTTCAATTCCTTTCGATTTTATTTTCTCAATTTGATAAGAAAGATTCGAAAGCTCAGCCATTCCGAACTCAAGCTCTGAGCTTATATGAAAGGAAACTTTTTTGATTCTGCTACTCTTCGCAATTAAATCCAAATCATTTAAAAAATCTAGAAATAGAACCTCTGCATCTTTTCCAGTTACCCACTCTACAAGGGACGTCTTACGGTAAGAAGCAAACTTACTCGGAATTTCAATGAGGACATGATCCCCCGAGTGAAAAAATCCAAAGAGAGATAAGTAAAGAAAACGGAAAATTCGAAACGGTAAAAATAGGGCTAATAATATATAATACAAGTATTTATCCTTTAAAGTTTATGATTTTTAACCATTGAGATTTTGAAACTGTTATTTATGTCATTTACCATCCCTTTATTTTAACAGGAATTAATTTTGTATTTAAAAAATTTATTGAATGATTTTGTGCGCAAAGGAAAACTTACTGTAACGGGAAAGGTGTGAAAGAATGAAGAACAAATTAACTGCAAATACAATCTTAGAAGGAATCGTGGACGGCAAGACAATCGCCATGAATTGTTTCACCCTAACCGATAACTTTGTTAAGAATCTAGAAACTGTCCTTCGTAACATTCTAAATCATTATGGGAAGACAGAATTACTTCCTGCCATTTTTGGAACAGCGCAAGAGCTAGTCAATTGGACCTGCCTTTCCAATATGCGATACATTTACTACAAGCAAAACGAATTGGACTTAAACGACGAAAAGGTCTTCAAAGACACTGAATCTAGATTCTTAGCAAGTATCAATAAAATGAATTCATCTAACTATAGAGATTATCTAAAGGCTAATAACATGTATGTGCATGTGGTGTTTCAGCATGACGTCACAGGTCTTAATGTAAAGGTGCATAACGTTTCCGCAAACACTTTAGACCAGGAAAAATATCTTCGCTCTTATTTGAAACAAGCAATGAATTACGCAAATGTTTTAGATTATTTTAAAGATCATCCAGAAGACCCACAGGGAAAAAACCTAGGACTTGCCTTCTCTATTATCATTTTGAAAGAATCGGGATTAAGACCGGATCTTCTAAGAATTAGTAAAGCGGGTAGTGGTGCTTATTCTCGAATCGAAATTCCATTCGGAAACGAATACCATAGCATTCGGGATAAAATCCTAAAAGACGAACAGATAGTTCCGTTTGAAAGAAAAAGTCTAGTCCCTCCTGAATTTCAAGCCGAACTAGACAAAAGAATTAAATCTATGGATATTGACTCATTAGAGTTTATTCACAATTAGTCGCCGGTCTTAAGAACGGCGAGAAATGCTTCCTGTGGAATCTCCACGGAACCAAATTGTTTCATTCTCTTCTTTCCTTCTTTTTGCTTTTCTAGTAACTTGCGTTTACGCGAAATATCCCCACCATAACACTTAGCCGTGACATTCTTTCTAACAGCAGAAATATTTTCACGCGCTACGATACGCGCTCCAATACTTGCCTGTAGTGCAATTAAGAATTGTTGACGCGGAATTAATTCTCTTAGTTTAGAAATCACAGCACGACCACGAGCTTCTGCACGTGTCTTATGAACGATAGTCGAAAGAGCATCGACAGGCTCAGCATTTACTAAAATATCTAACTTCACAAGATTGGATTCTCTATATTCGGCAGGCTCGTAGTCTAACGATGCGTAGCCTTTTGTGTAAGATTTTAATTTATCATAGAACTCAAAGATTAATTCAGCGAGTGGAATTTCATACATCATCTGGACTTTGTCTTCATCTAAATAAACCGTATCTAAATGCACTCCTCTTTTTTCAATCACTAGAGACATGATATTACCCACATATTCATTGGGTGTAAAGATGGTTGCCTTTACAAAAGGTTCTTCCATCATCTCAATTGATTGAGGCTCCGGAAATTTAGAAGGATTGTCTATTTCAAAAACTTCTCCACGAGTATTTGTGATTCGATACTTTACAGAAGGAGCAGTCGTGATTAATTCAAGATTAAATTCACGCTCGAGTCTTTCTTGCACAATCTCCATATGCAGTAAACCAAGATAACCCACACGAAACCCAAAGCCAAGAGCAAGTGAATTTTCTCTTTCATAAACTAAAGCTGCGTCATTTAATTTTAGCTTCTCGATTGCTTCTACTAGTTCATCAAACTGTTCTCCATAAATTGGAAAGAGTCCAGAAAACACCATCGGCTTTGCTTCTTTATAGCCGATCACCACCTCAGTGGCCCTTCTATCAAAATGAGTAACCGTATCTCCCGATCTTGCATCGGCTACTCTTTTGATACCTGCAACAATATATCCAACATCCCCTGCCCCTAAGAAGTCTTGTGATAAAAGGTTAATACGATTTATCCCCACATCGGTCACGATAAAATCAGTTCCACCACTCATTAGAAAAATACGATCGCCTTTCTTTACAGTTCCATCTACAATACGGACTTTGATTACGACACCCATATAGGTATCAAAATAGGAATCATAGATCAAAGCCTTGAGCGGTTTCTGGTCATCTCCCACAGGAGGAGGAATTAATTTACAAATGGATTCTAATACTTCAATTACATTCTGTCCAGTCTTTGCAGAAATAGAAATTGCCTCAGCAGAATCAAGTCCGAGGCTATCTTCGATTAGCTTCATACACTTGGGAATATCCGCACTTGGTAAATCTATTTTATTAATAACAGGAATGATTTTTAATTCGGCTTCCATCGCGAGGTAGAGGTTCGCGAGAGTCTGTGCTTCGACACCTTGACTCGCATCTACAATCAGTAATACGCCTTCACAGGCTTTGAGGGAGCGTGAGACTTCATAATTAAAATCTACGTGCCCTGGAGTATCGATTAGATTTAGATAATAGGTATTACCATCCCTAGAATGAAATTCGAGAGAGGCATTGTTTGCCTTAATCGTGATTCCACGCTCTCGCTCAATATCCATAGTATCGAGAATTTGATTTTTTTTAGTTCTCTCATCGGTAACAAGAGTAAGTTCGAGAAGTCTATCTGCGAGAGTAGACTTCCCATGGTCAATATGCGCTATAATGGAAAAATTTCGTGTAAATTTCTGTTTGTCTGACATGCTGTATTTTAAAATTACAGAGACGTCCTATTTAGCAAGTCATTTTGTCTTAGGCGTTATCAGCGAGGCGAATATCTTCTTCTGTCACAACACTTCGCGTATATCGAATATAATCAACGTCTTTGATTGTAATCACACCCTGTGGCATGGTAGAATCTAGCATTCTGACAATCTCTTCAACCCGCGACTCGGATTCGATTACGTTCATCACAATAGTAGAATCTTTGTTCCAGAGACTTGCAATCGACTCATCAGGATACTTTACCTTTAAATCAGTTCCATAGCCAGATGTGGATTTTAGAACAGTGCAGCCTGTGATTCCCATAGCAATAAATCGATCTATCAAAGTTTTATAGAGAGGAACATTGTCTCTCTCCTCTTTGCTATTGATATAAATGGTCAGTTCTTTTTTTTTATCTCTAATTTTCATTAAGATGCCTCGTTGTTTTTGAAATGTTATTTACTATGATTTGACTGTAAAGAGTAATCTTGACGTTAATATTAAAAAAATATGACAGATTACAACGCACAAAGACTAGAATAGACTGTTCTAAAAAAACTTGCCATATATATTTCTTCGTAACGCATATCAAAAAAACAAGGTCTCTCAGACATACAAGCATTAGCCTTTTAACAAAAATGGATTAGCTTTCCAGCTTTACTTTTTCCATTACATTCCCTGTCATTTTTTTTAAATCATGAAACAATACAGAAAATCAAATACTTGACTAAAAATAAATGAAATATTTGAAGCAAACTAGACTATAATTTTTTAAATTTTTCTCTAGCCATAAATATATCCTTATTAAACTAGAAACGTGAGGGTTGCACATATGAGTAAGAAAGATATAGAACAGGTTATTAAGGGTTTTGAAAAATTGAATCTCCACTTCAAAACTCCTAACCAAACTGAAGAACAAATCCATGAGATGGAAAAAAAAATTGGTTGTAGCTTACCACCGGACTTTAAGAAGACTCTTCTTGCCGGATATATTGACAAGGGAACGTTTCATTTTCTTCCGCTGACAAGGTATGAAAAAGATGAACGTTATTTAGTTTTTGGGCAATGGAATGATGACACATTTCTATTTGATACAAAAGCAAAAGTAAAGTTAAAAGACTATCCAGTCTTTGTAATTGCTGGTCGAAGCGAGCCAGAAAAATGCTTCGACAATTTTCATGACTGGTTAAAAACAGTTTTAAACGCAGTAAACAGAGCAAACTTTCCGGGGTAAGAGTAATTAACCGCTTAGAGAGGTTAATTACCCCAGTCACCTCGAACATGCGAAGGCATTGGGCGCGACCAAGCGCAGGGAGGAAAAATCGTGAGAGGTCTATCTAGCTTAATACTATCGTTGTATTGCCAAATAGATTTCTCACGGTGCAACTAAAAAGTAAAATCTTTCTGTATGTTACAAATCCAACACCTAAGCACAGTTCGAAATGACTCTTATTAACGAAACGCTTCTGCTCTTTTTAATAATTCTTCAAGCCCTGGCTCTTTCGGATTACGCGGCTTACCCGGATGAATCACGGATACCTGACAGTTCTCAGCCGCTTCCACCAATTGCGCATAGGTTCCTGCATTTACATCTGCGATATAAGCCTGCCTGTTATTATCATAAGCGAACATTTTATTATTGAGTGTCACACACTCGTTGCAAGTAGAGCAGCGAGGCGAATCAATATATGCCTCATCGCGAGACCTCTCTGTCTCGGCTTCCACAACAGCACTCGAAGAAGTAACAGTCGCAACTGCTTCGGTTTGCTTATCTGCTTCTATTTGCATTCTTTCTTCCCAGGCTTTCTTCTCTCTTGCGAGTAAGATTTCTGCATGAGAATTGTGAATCCCACCTAGTTCTTGAAGGCTACGCCACATTTCCCGAGAGCGCCTTGCTTCTCTTAGCATTCTCTCATCTACAATTACTTTTTGGAGTATATTGTCATTATCCACCATATAGATAAAAGGAATTTTATCGGGAAATCCTTTCTTTTCTCTCGTTAGCGATTCGTCTACTGCAAGTAAACTATCATCCCATTTAGATTCAGAAACACGCGCAAAATGCCTTGCATACCGCGTATCGCAGGAAATAAAATCAAGATAAGTAAATGCAATCTCTTCTTTCTTACGCAGAAGAGAAGCGCCTTCATATTGAAAGCTATGTATATTCCAATCCAAATCGATTTGTGAATTAGCCTGTAAATTAAAGCGAGATGCCCAATTGCTACCATGAGAAGGATCATACACAAAAGCAGGAAAGGCTCTAGACTCCATTGCAGCTGCTGATAACAAATAGGGGGATACATTTGATTTACCGCTAGCACCGGAGTAAATACTAAATAAAGAAGATCCACTAAAGTGTAGACCATCTAAGATTTGTTCTCTAAATTTATATAGATTCGAATTACTAGACTGCAAAACATAAACATCATTGAGTCCCATAGCCATACTTGCTAATTGCTTACTTCCCATTCCAGAAATAAAGTTTCCGTTATTAGACTTTGTCTCTTCTAAAATATCATCTGTCTGCAATAAAACTTTGATTGGAAGTTCAGAGGAGAGAATCTCGAGTAGCCGCGCATATTCACTCGCCGGAAAACGATGCGTATTCACACAGACTAAATAATCAGGAAAGAGGGAAAGTTCAGTCGGATCAAGACCATTTGCTCCAAAGTCTTCAAATAAAATATCATGCTTTGCAGGATTGTATTGACCTTCTATTTCTAATTCTGCAATTGCAATCGCACGGGCAAGCTCGATCATCTTTTGATATCTCGCTAAATAGGTTTCCAATGCATCACTACAACTTTCAAAGATAAAGGTGTAAGTATTTCCCCGTGTTTCACTCTCTACTCTCTCCAGAGAAAAAAACTTCTGTGATTTCAAGACATCTAGTAAATCACTGATTCGCTTTTTTCTACTCTCAGGAAATCCTTCTTTTGGAATTGTCTTAGAAAGAAATTTGGACATCACAGTAAAATCAAATAAATCACCGTGAACACTTCCAATTGATTTTTCTAAATGCTCCTTACTTCTACCCTTCTCTGATTTTTCAAAATCTGATTTTAGAATGTCTGAGAGTTTTACTATTAACCGCTCCAAGTTTTTACTAAACAACTCTGCCTTTTTTTTCTGTGCAGTTTCCCAGAGATGCTTCACTAAACGCACTGGAAATTTTTCATCACAGTCTACCACTTCTCCGTCTATTTTGATAGAAGCTTTGAAGTCTTCCATTTTTTCCTGAAAAGCTTTATCTACTTGAGACAAATAGGAATTTGCCGCCTTATTCCATAGAGAGGAGAAATTACCTTTTACTCCATTTGTAAGAAGACAGCGAATTTCTTTTTCTATTTGGAGAGCATTCTTCTTGATTCGGTCTCCTTCTATTCCTGTCTTTACTTCTAATAAAGCTTTATCGATTACACTCGAAAGAGATTCTACCATAGACTTACCCAATTTATCCTCGGAGAGAATTACCGGATAATCATACCTAACCTCTGTCATATTTTTAAATCTTGCAAAGAGTGCAGGCTTTAGATTGAGTTTATCAATTCCATTCAGATGATCACTGAACTGTCTTCCCGTTAAATAAAATGCGATATGCGCATGAGCACCAGCTACTTCCATATACCCTCCCTAAACTTCCTCAGGCCAAACAGTAAATTTATCCAACTCTGCATTTAACCCATTTCGCGTAACTTCCGGAGTTCTAAGGAGAGTCGAATAACGCAAATCTTCATAGCAGGGAATTTCTGGATTTTGATAGATAATTCCTACCGGTATTGGATCTGTCGTAAATGCTATGTCCGTTGCTTCTTTAAAGTTCATCGGGTCGTGGTGCATTTGGTTTTTATAAACTTTAGAAAGACCTGAACTCAAATTAATTCCATTTTCATGATGAAGCATTAACACTCTCTGTGGATCATGTAACCATGGCTCTAAAGATTGTGGTAGCCATTCCGGACAACGCTGCACAATTCGCACAAACGATAGACCTTTATGATGATAGGCAGCTTTCACAATATCAAATAAAACTTCTGGAATCCAATCTACCGCTTGTGCTAGAAAAGAACAATTCTGAACTCCGAGGGTAACGGATAACGGGTTCAGTGCATCTAAATAACTTCCGCGCGGAGTAGTATTACTCTTAGTTCCAATCGGCGAAGTAGGAGAAGCCTGTTTTTTTGTAAGACCGTAGATTTGATTGTCATGTAAAAAAACAGTGATGTTCATATTGTATCGAATCGCATGAATCCAATGCCCCGCTCCAATACTACAACAGTCTCCGTCACCCTTATTTACAAATACAGTTAGATCCGGACGAGCCATCTTTACACCTTCCGCAATCGGAAGAGCCCTTCCATGAATTCCGTGAAATCCGTATGTCTTCATATAATGAGGAAAACGACTCGAACAACCAATCCCAGAAATAAAAACAGTTTTCTCGGGACGAAGTCCTTCATCTCTACAGAGTCTCTGGACTGCGGCAAGTATTGCGTTATCCCCACAGCCAGTGCACCAACGGGGAACACCACTTTGATAATCTTCGAGAGCATGAAGCTCATCGGACATTTGTAATAAACATTCAGTTGCGGATAATGACATATTTCCCTCCATTAGTTTTTCATCCTATCAGAAATTACTTTATACACAGTGCTTGGTTTAATAGGCTGACCTCTACTCTCACTCCAACAATCTATATCAATCAAATATCTAGAGCGAAGAAGTATCGCCATAGACGAATAACGTCTATTTGCCTCATCGATGATTTCATCTTCTACTCGGTCACTCCAATTGTTTTCAATGGTCATGACTTTTTTAAACTTCTGCATGATTTCTTTGATTCCAGAAGGAAGTGGTTGTAAAAATTGTAAATGAAGAGAAGACACTTTTTTTCCTTCTTTTTGTAATTCTTCTACTGCTTCTTCAATCGCTCCCTTTGTGCTTCCCCAACCTACTATCAGTAAATCACCAGTATCCGCTCCGAATACCGGCGGAGTCTTTAGAGTCTTTTGTAAAGCAGCTAGCTTTAAACTGCGAGCATGAAGCGATTTCTGGTTAGTGTCTGCGTCATACGCCACATGGCTATCACTATCATGAGCAAGCCCTGTTACTGTATGCATTCCACCCGGCTGACCTGGAATAAAGCGACGGGCAAGTCCTGTTGTCTCATCCCAATCATAGGGCTTTGCTCCATTTGCAATTGCGCTTTGATCAATGGGAGGTGCAATCCAGGACTCACTGAATTCGGGACGCTTAAATGGTTGTTGGGATGTGGCGAGTGTCGCATCCGATAAAACAATCACTACCATATTAAATGTTTCTGCAATTTTACGTGCTGTGATAATAGAATAAAAACAATCTTCAATCGTGCTTACCGCCATTACAACTTTGGGAGCATCTCCATGACTTCCGTAAATGGCAGACATCAAATCTCCTTGCTCTGTCTTTGTAGGTTGACCCGTGCTCGGTCCACCTCTTTGCACATTTACAACGACTAACGGAATTTCTCCCATCACTGCTAGTCCTAATGCTTCTTGCTTTAAAGAAAAACCGGGACCGGAAGTAATGGTTACTGCGCATTTGCCGGCATAAGAAGCGCCGATGGCAAAAGCACAGGCGGCAATTTCATCTTCTGCTTGGTGCACAATCCCGCCTACTTTTTCGAATACATCACTCAAATAATGAGAAGCAGAAGTCGCGGGGGTAATGGGATACATAGCGCAAACTTCCATTCCCGATGCAAGCACTCCGAGTGCGATCGCTGTATTTCCATTGACTACGATTTGTGCTTCTTTTGATTTTACAGCGGGAATTTTATATTTGAATTCTAAATTTTCCTCCGCCCATTTATGACCTGCATCTAATAGCTTTTCATTGGAATCAATAATACTTTGTGCTTTTTTTCCGAAAGTCTGTGCAATTTGGTCACGAGCAAGTTTTAAGTCAAAACTGTATATACCGCAAAGCATTCCGAGCGCAAACATGTTCTTACCCTTTCTCGCATCAGAGACTATCGTCTTACATACTTGCTCCATCGGAACTTCATGCACATCAAATCCAGCATCGATGAGTCGATTGTAAGTTTCTACATAAGCAGAAACAATTCTAGAATCAGGATGAATTCTCCACATACTCTCTAAAAGAATTGTGCAGCCTTCTTTTAATTCGCGGGCACGCACACGACCTAATAAAACTTGTTCATTAAAGGCAACTACTAAATCAGTTTGATTGCCTCCATTGGTAACGCGGTTGCTACCAATTCGAATTCGGTTTCCACTCGCTCCTGCAATACTGCGAGCAGGAGGACGAATCTCGGCGGGGATAATCTCTGTTGTCCAGATACCATTTCCCATTTGGGCGGCAATCGATCCAAGAGACTGTCCGCATTTCTGCGCTCCTTCTCCGGAATCACTTATGATTTCAACAATATGCTCTTTTAGTTGAATGATTCCTTTCTTGCCATTAGCAAGCGGTGTATTCGAATTAGCCACCGTAGAATTTTTATCTGTCGCTTCTTTATTCATTTAATTATCCTTTTCTATTTTCATACTTTGCCTGCCATCACTCGAACGCGGGCAAAGTTTTGTTCCCTTAAATTAATTCCAAATAGAGTAGAAGAATTTTCTTTCAGATAAGGAATATTATCTTCATGAATGCCAAGATACGCCTTCATACTCTTAGCCGCTTTACGACCGGCTCCCATCGCCTTAATCACAGTAGCCGCACCTGTGACAATATCACCACCGGCAAAGACACCCGCAATCGAAGTAGCCAGAGTCTCATCGGTATCAATATAGCCCCATTTATTTAGTTTAATTTTGGAAGTTTGACCCATGATAGGATTTGCGTTAGTTCCAATAGCATATACAATTACATCTACTTCAAAGTCAAACTCGCTCCCAGCTATGGCAACTGGTCTTCTTCTTCCTGAATCATCTGGCTCGCCTAATTCCATTCGCACACAGCGCATTCCACGCACTCCGCCTTTTCCATCATCTAAAATAGAAACAGGATTTGTAAGCCAATGAAACTCTACTCCTTCTTGTTCTGCGTGGTGCAATTCTTCTACCCTTGCAGGAGCTTCCGAGCGAGACCTTCTATAAATGCAAAATACTTTTTCGGAGCCTAGTCTCAGGCTAACACGCATTGCATCCATCGCAGTATTCCCGGCACCTACTACAGCCACACGACGACCAATCGGAAGAGGTGTATCAAAATTGGGAAATTCTTTTCCCTGCATTAGATTGCAACGGGTTAATAGCTCGTTAGCCGATAAAACTCCATTGAGTGAATCCCCGGGAATTCCAAGCATAGTAGGATAACCAGCCCCTACTCCTACAAATACAGAATGAAAACCCATTTCTTCTATCATCTGCTCAATCGTAAACAGTCTACCGACTAACGTATTGCATTCAAACTTAACGCCCAGTTTTTTTAACTTTTCAATCTCTGCATCGATGATTGTATTGGGCAAACGAAAATCAGGAATTCCATAACGTAAAACTCCACCTGGAACATGAAAGGCTTCATACACTGTAACATCACACCCCGCCTTCGCCATATCAGCCGCACAAGCCATACCAGCAGGACCCGAGCCAATGATTCCCACTTTAAAACGATTTGGCTCAATGTATGGAATATTCACCCAGCCTTCTTTGATAGCAGTGTCTCCGACAAAACGTTCGAGTCTACCAATGGCAACAGGCTCTAAAGACTCACCTACCGTGCAGACTCCTTCACATTGATTCTCCTGTGGACAGACTCTTCCACAGACTGCGGGTAATAGATTAGTATCCGTTAGAATCTCGTAAGCGCCGCGCAAATTCTTTTCGTTTATTTTTTGAATGAAGCCGGGGATATCAATTCCTACAGGACAGCCAGAAACACAGGGCTGGTCGGGACAATCTAAACAACGCTCGGATTCTCTCGCAGCGTCAAAAGAAGAGTAGCCGCAAGCGACTTCTTCAAAGTTCTTCGCTCTTACAAGCGGGTCTTGCTCTTTCATGGGAGTTCTTGTTTGGGGAATAGAACGAATTGTTTTTTTCTTTGCCATAATAATTCCTACTTGGGTAAATCAGAATTTGCCGCAATAGAGTCAATTTGCTTTCTCATATTGCAAGTCTTATCGTAATGATCCATCGCCATGCGCTCTTCTTTGGTGTATTTTTTTAAACGAATCATTAGATCATCAAAGTCAACTAGATGACCATCAAAGTCAGGTCCGTCAACACAGGCAAATTTTACTTCGTTGCCTATTTTAACACGACAGCCGCCACACATTCCCGTTCCATCTACCATGAGTGGATTAAGGCTCACCATTGTTTTGATTCCGTGAGGTCTTGTTGCCTCTGCACAGCCTTTCATCATGGTAGGCGGACCTATCGCTATGACTTCATCAATATCAGAATGTCTCGCAATCGCTTCTTTAATTCCTTCTGTGACAAATCCCTGTTTGCCTACAGAGCCATCATCCGAGCAGATGATAAATTCATCACACCAGGCTCTAAATTTATCTTCCCAGAAAACTAAACTTTTATTTCTAAATCCAATTACACCAATTACATAAGCCCCTGCTTCTTTAAATCCACGTGCCTGCGGAAATATCGGAGCCACGCCTAAACCACCGCCAACGCATACTACCTTTTTGGCGTGACTGATAGGACTTGGAATTCCCATCGGACCTACCATACCATAAAGCGTAGTTCCAACTTTACATTCGTTTTGCATTTGCTTGGTTGTTTTTCCGACTGCTTGGATGACTAAAGTAATCGTTCCCTTTGTTCTATCAAAGTCTGCGATGGTGAGAGGAATTCTTTCGCTGTGCTCGTTTAACATCACGATCACAAATTGCCCGGGCTTAGCAGCCTTCGCCATGAGTGGATGAAGAATTTCCAGTAAATAGGTTACCTCTGAAAAATCTTCTCGAGTTATAATTTCAAAATTGGACATTACTACCCTCCGATTACTTTATGCGTGTAATCTGATATTGAATTCGAAAAATACTGAATGCTTTGTTTTAATATATTATACTGATTTCCATTTTTCTAGCTTTTAAAATAAAAATTAAGAATTGGCAGGATGATATTTATCATATTGTATTTATTCTTTTCTTTTACAATTTAGCTAATCTGAATTGGATTAGATTTCGAGTCGATATGTGCTCATTGCTGTATAGGATCAGGCAAAAAAGGAAAGGGTAAACAACGCAGAAAGGGAAATGAATTCTTGTCTAGCGGCTAATGCCAATCACTCTGTGGTTAATTGGAATTAGCTGTGTGTTACGGCAACTAAGTCTTCCCTAGCAAGATTTCTTTTTATAAGTATAAAAATATATACCAAATCAAAGAAAGCAATCAGACTTCCTAGAACAAGTATGAAAAGATTAGGAGCACCAAAAGCTTCCAATCCAACTACCCCAACTAAGATTGTCGGAGTAAGTGTGCCGATGAATTTATTGACTGCGATATTTAAACTTTGTCCTTCAGCTCCCCGTCTTTGCACATACATACCAATAAACAATAAGGACATTGCTAAGTTTTGTAAAAAGGCTGAATAAGAACCACCTTTAACCAAACCAAATTCTACGACAAAAAAGTATTGAATGATGTAGGAAGTAATTAATACCAAGACACTCCAGATTATAAATATCTTCCTAGATAAGAAATCTGGAAAATTTTTTTGACCATTTTTACTTGATGGAAGCTGATCCATTCGTTGTTCGCATCTTTCAGCGCCTCTTAAGCTAAATTTTTATACTATCATATCAGAAATCAAACAAATACGCATTAACAAATGTTAATTTTTTTGTTCCCAAACTCGTTTTCGAATTCGACTAAGTGACACTGGAGAAATTCCCAAATAAGAAGCAATATAATGCTGTGGAATCCTATTTGGAATACGAGGTTCCATTTTTATCAAAGCACGATAACGATCTTCGGGACTTTCTTTAATTCGAGATAAAAATAGATGGGTATATCTAGATAGCCTCTGAAACAGAAACTCAATCAAGTGGTCTTTTGTATCTGGAAATTTAATAAATATCGACATCAAATCTTGCTTATTAATTTTTAATAACTTTACAGGCTCGATTGTTTCTAAAGTAAAAAGACTGGGAATACCAAAGCGGAAACTTTCAAAGGAAGTTACAATCTCATTTTCAAAGAAAAACTGGAAAGTTATATCTTTTCCTTTATCATTAAACCATAATCTCAAACATCCTTCCTTCACAAAATAAAGGTATTGAGACACATCGCCTTCGTTCAGTAAATTAGTTTTTGATGGGTAGGATACTTCAAAAAATAAATTCTCGATCTCCTTCCATTGCTTTTCCAAATTAGGAATTCTTTCTTTAAGTTCATTAATTAATGGTGGTAATTGCATTTGTTTGCCTAAAAGAATATATCGTTTAAATTGCGCCTAACGTTTAGAGTATCCGACGAGAACAACATCCAAACATAGTTCACTCTCTTAGCGGCTACTCTTTGTGTTATGCGGTGTTTTAGGTGCGCATACTCCTAAGAAGCCTTAACGAAAGCTTTTAGCAATTACCAGCCTCGACACGATAGCTCCAGCGTCGAGTGTAATACTTACTCCATTACTCAATACGATTCTTTTTATATTTCGGGTTTGCAAAGTTGCTTGTCAATTCTATTCTGCAGCAATTTCCGCAAATCCAACGTTAGGCGCGTTATAAAAAATTACTTATTTATCTTACTAGTGAAGAGGCTAATTTGAATCCAAAATCTCCCATAAATTCTCTTCCACAAATTAAAAGCTTAAAGCAAAAATGTATTGTCTTTCTCACATAAAGAGATCTTTTGAACTAAACGGAGTAAAATTTTAAGGATTAGTCAGGACGGAAGATACATTGCCTACCGAGCACATCTTGCGGACTTGCAGTCTTCTAAACGTTCTCCGATTCAAAGAAGGAGTAATACTGTATGATGAAGTGGCTAATATCATTATTCTCAACTAATAAGGAAAAGCAATTACTTCCGTCCGATCTGCATTATGCGTGTGGAGAAGAAGGAAGCATTGAGACTTTAGCAAAACTCTTAGAATCAAAACCAGACTTAGAAAAAAAAGATGCTCAGAGAAAAACTCCCCTCTTCTGGGCAATTGAAAACGGAAGACTGGACTGCTTCGAACTTCTTTTACAATCCGGAGCAAATCCAAATGCTCAGGATGAAGACGGAGTGACCTGTCTTAATATTGCTCTATCGTCTAACGGTCTCTCTGAATTCTCAGATGCTCTTAAGCGATTCAATGTAGACCCTACTATCAAGGATAAGCATGGTAAGCTTTACTTGATGTAAAGCTTTGGGGACGAGACAGTATTTTCTCATCAACTCTAATCTTACGAAGTAGGCAAAGTTTCTCGTTCTAGAAATTTGCATTCAACTTCTCCCATAATTCTCTCCCATTCTATCCTACAAATTAAAAGCTTAAAACAAAATTGGACTTTCGTCTCTCTCATAAAAAGATGTTATGAACTAAGACAAGAACGAACTTGCCTGAAATAAAACGTTATTCTTTCCTAACTTTCTAATGCTTCTCATTTCTGGCAATAGGAATTATGCAGCCGAATTCGATTTTTTCTCAATTCCAATTCTAAATAATATAAAACATAAAATGGCTGTGATCGGTGTGCCTAATAGTGTTTCTACCATGGTTTTGGCGACCAAGTTGCCTATCGTATTGATAAAAAATACAACACAAAGAATCCAAATCAATGATTCTACAATTAAATTACTTTGCGTAGTTTGAATATGTTTTCTTTTTAATACTATAACCCAATAACATAATAACTGAACTACCAAGGAAATTATTTCAAAGACTAATAGCTCTTCTTTAGTCTGCATCCTCCCACCCCATAAATATTCGAGAGGCACAATATTAAACGCCACAATTCCTAGGATAACTGCAAAATGGAATAAAGAAAAAATTCCAAATAATACAAGGCATATTCTTATGGCTAATTCAAAGTTAACCGCACTTCTAATTTTTTCCAATATACTTTTCATTGATTCTCCTTAATATGAATTTTCTTTCTAGTAATTTGCATCCAACTTCTCCCATAATTCTAACCCATTTTTTCCTACGAATTAAAAGTTTAAAGTAAAAATAGATTGTGTCTCTTTTAGAATGCTTTGAAATTAAAGGAGATAAATTTTTATACATTTAAATTCCTCTGTAAGAATTTCGAAACACGGAAGTCGAGAAACCTACTACTAAAATATCCTAGTGTTTGTTCCTACTCCAAACATGCCCGCACCTAAAATGCCGCATAACGTTAAGAGTATCCGACGTGACTTTGAAACTCGAAAGTGCGGTAGCACCTTTTGAGTTTCAAAGTCATGTCTCCAAGCCGAACTAATACTAGCAAGTCCCGTGATTTCAAATTTTTTCCCTAAGAAAAAGTTTTGGGGCATAGCGGGCGGACGAAGGCACTGGACTTGCGTAAGTTCAACAAAAATACTACAAAGTTTGACTAATATGAATATGCCGGCTTGGAGCAAGGTGACGGACAGCATCCGATATAGTCCGTTACCGCAGTGGATACTCGCAGTTAGGCGAAGGTTTGCAGAACTTTTTACTTATAGTCCTCTGGCCAACATTCAGGGTATTCCTTGATTTTTTTTAAAACTTTACTATGAACCGCTAATGTAAAAGCTAATGAAGTATAATGACCGTTTTCCTTAGTCTTTTCTATATCAAAAACATCTGCTAGGAAATATTCCTTTAATTTACCCCTTAATATTCCTTCTATTTCTTTTCCTTTAATTTTTCTAGTTAAAATTTTTCTTTGATATTTTCCCTTTTTGGTTCTAGGAGATTCTGCTTCAACGCAGACTAACTTATACTTTTGTTTTTTTTTATCTTGGTATCCGTAATGGATAAAAGTATCACCGGATAGAACTTCTATAACTTTTCCTTTCTGAATCCAATCGGGGAGAATTGGACTTAGAAAGCAAAACAAATAAAGGAGCAATACTAGGTTGCTTTTATTATCCACGGACTGTAAGTCTCTTCAAATTTATACTCGTAATTTGCGCCATACCAAGTATCATCTGTCAATATAACTTTTTCTATGTTACCCGTATTATCTTTAATTTCTTTTATACCTGTTGCTACAACATAATGTCCGGTATCTTTTTTTGTATAAATTCTAACTACATAACCTGCTGAAAGATATTTTTCAATATCATCTTTCTTAATGGAAACGGCTACGAAGTCTTTACCTCTCATTCCTGTATGAAGAGCATAATCAGAGACTTCAGAAATTTTTTTGGCAACGACTGCAAATCCTCCGGGACTAAGTTCAATTTGCCCCTTACTAAGTTTATACATCCCTCTTAAACTATCATTGAAGGTATTTGGAATTCGATATTTACTTTTTTTCAGAGATTTTTTATACTCAGACGGAGCATCGCTTGCTAAATGTAGATTTGTATATGTTAATTCAAAACGTCTTCTGCTCATATTCGGCTCAATTATTCCAAGTGATTTAAAGATATTAACTACACTTGCGGCATAACACTCAAGTCCAAAAGCATGCTTTGCTTGTAAGAAGCCTAAGTAATTAAACTTTCCACTTTCTTTTTGATTGGTTGCGAAAGGATTTCCGCCAAATTCAGCTTTATTAAAAAACGGATTGTATTTTAAATTTTCTTTAACTATTGTATTACTATCAATTGACTGTGCTTGAGTCTCTTCCTTTTTACTTAGATATAAAAAAGCAAGAGCACCAATTCCAGTCCAAAATAATAGACCTGCGTATGGATTTTTTCTATTTTTCATATTTTACCTAGGCTACGCAATATGTCCCATGTAAATAAAATGTCAATAATATTTCTCCAAGCCTAAACATCCTAAATAATATTACTATGTCACATTCTCTATTTAAAGATTTTCTGCAAACTTTCGCATAACGTTCAAGAGTAGCTGACGTTGAAAAAATGACAAGAAAATTCCCCAAGAATTTTTCTTGTCATTTTTTCAATGTCTCCAAGCCGACCAACTACTAGCAATGTCCTGTGACTGAACGGATGGCACGCAAACTTGCTCTTTTCTGCAAGTTTCGTGACAGTAGTGAAGGCACTGGACTTGCGTAAGTTCAACATAAAAACTGCAAGATGTGGCTAATACAACTAAGCCGGCTTGGAGCAAGAGAGTGAACAGCATCCGAACATAGTTCACTCTCTTAGCGGATACTCGCAGTTAGATGCCGTTTGCTTAATATATTAACATTACATTTGCTATATAGGAAAATACTCTCGCTTAATGTTAATGTCTACCCCAAAATTCTTATGCCTAAGAAATAAGTTCCTTCCCATAGTATTCAATATGTATTATTGCTCCATGGGTAAGTTATTGGATAGACTTAAATTTATTCCTTTAGGATATTTAGAAAACTCTGCCACGCATTATACTCAAAATTTCTAAATTTATTTCTAAAAAATTGATTTTTACTTAGAGTAACATTGGCAAGTTCATTCAAGCATTCGTCTATTAGCTGAGTTAACCCCAGACCCGAATGATGGATTTCAAACCACCCTAGTTTCTTAAGAATTTTATCGATCTGGTTGTTTTCATCATCATTCATTATATGATTGAGTAATTCAAATTTAAGTTTTATTTCGTCATTTATTTTTTTATAAAAATTAAATTGGTAAACATCACCGTAATTGTCATCAGTGTATTCTAATTTATAATTAGATTTTAATAGCTCATGGTTTTGAACAAGGCACTCTATGAATTGAATAAATGTTTTTTGCCTATCTAACTTCTTTAATAAATCTCTTATTTTTTTATCCATTTGCATGACTAACCGATTTCACCCTCAGAATGTCCATTCTGTTATATAGGAAAATACTCTCGATTAAAGTTAATGTCTACCCAAAAATTCTTATGCCTAAGAAAAAATATTTCCATAGGTTTCTAGAAAACTTTTACTATATATTTCATGGAAATCCAACCAATGATTTTGCCAAATTGAATTTTAAAGTCATGTCTCCGAGCCACTGGACTTGCGTTAGCTTTCCAAATAAACTAAAAAATTTCACTTAAACAACCAGCCGGCTCGGAGCAAGAGAGTGAACAGCATCCAAACATAGTTCACTCTATTAGCGGATACTCGCAGTTGTGCGGTGTTAAATACTTCTTAATATTTTTGAAGCAATTCAATAAATTTTGGATTTTCTAAAAAAGATTTTATGATTATTTGAATTAAGAAATATAGGTTTTCAATTATTTTTTCAAAATATCCTTCTGAATCTTCAGGATCTTTATTTAACTTCTTTTTAAGGTTTTCTTTATATTTCATTACACCTTTAAAATCACCATGTGCTATCATTGATCGCAATTTATAAATTTCTTTCAGCTTTATTTCCCAATATTCTAGGTTACAATTTTTACTCTCGTAGTTCAATAAAATAAGCATTTTTAAAACAAACTGTTTATTAATAGAATCTTCAATATTAAATCTATTAAAATCAGGATTATGAGTTAATAACATTTCTATGATACTTACCAATGTTATTATGACGTAATTTGGATCTTGAATTTCATTGAGGGATGTATTTAGAAGGCTACCAATATAATTAATTTTATCTGGATAATCCTTGTAAACTGTACCAATGAGGTTGGAAATTAATTTAATGTTTGAAAGATGCTTCGGAAAAGAAAGCCATAGTGCAATACTTGAAGCTTCATTCTTTTCTTCGTTTGAATATTGTCCCATATAGAATATGGTAAAATTTAAAGCTACTTGAGAATTTATTTTTCTGGATGGAATATCTTGATCGCTGGTTAAAAGTAGCATACTCGATCCATTATATCCATCGAAATTAGATACTAAAAGTAGTGATAGACAATGTAAATAATTAACAACAGAATTTACTTTCTCTAAATAAGGATGGTCATCGTCAAGTAATACAAATGGCAGACTACCGGTTGATTCAAATATTTCATCTCCTTCTTCTTGAATACTTTTATTAAAGCCATCATCATCAAATCTAACTATAACACATAAACCAGCAATAATTATAAATGGATTTTCGATTCCGCTATTTTTTTTGAAATAATTTCCTATTTCTCCTTCTATTTCTGATAATTCCTTAACAATATGTCTGGCTTTTTTTATATTTACAGACCAAGCAGATTCAACACTAAAATTTGCTTCTAAAAACTCAGCAAGAATAACTGTTTCCGACTGATTTGGATTTTCTAATTTTATTTTCAAAGTTTTGCATAATTCTATTGGTTCGTGTATAGGATAGAAAAATCTTGTTAATAATATATTCATTATATTCTGTTTCTCAAAGTATTTAATGCCGCCTAACGTTAAGCGTGTCTGACATGACTTTGAAACTCGAAAGTGCGGTAGCACCTTTTGAGTTCAAAAGTCATGTCTCTGAGCCAACAACTACTAGCAATGTCCTGTGACTGAACGGATGGCACGCAAACTTGCTCTTTTCTGCAAGTTTCGTGACAGGAGTGAAGGCGCTGGACTTGCATAAATCTGACAAATATACTAAAAATTTTCACTTTCACAACTAAGTCGGCTTGGAGCAAGAAGCCACATCTTCTCGTGGCTTCGCAGTGGATACTCTTTGTTATACGCAGAAAGCGCGCTACAATAAAGCTATTTTAATAGTTCCTTTAATTTATCTTGTAATATCTTTTTTCTTTCAGTAATAAATTCTTTGAAGTTATTTAATTCAAGATTTACATCCGGTATCAAATGTTCTTCAAGAAATCTCCTTTTTTCATAATTCTTTGTTTGGTTCGTAACCCATAAAATTAAATCGGAAGAATTTTTTTGACATATTTTCATTTGCATCAAGCATTTTGAAGATTTAAAATAGAATTATATACTCCCCAGCCAAACTCTTGTTTATCATTATCCGATAAATCATCATATTTTGCGGCTGGGTGCATATGATCAAATGAAATTATTATTCTTATAAT